>DATDHK010000396.1:0-9780 GCA_036521635.1 Bryobacteraceae bacterium
GCGATATTGCGGACCTGGGCCGTCAGGTTGCCGGCCATGGAGTTTACAGAATCCGTCAGATCCTTCCACACGCCGCCCACGCCCTTCACCTGCGCCTGGCCGCCGAGTTTTCCGTCGGTACCCACTTCGCGCGCCACACGAGTTACTTCGGAAGCGAACGAGTTAAGCTGATCCACCATGGTATTGATGGTGTTCTTCAATTCCAGAATTTCGCCGCGCACGTCTACTGTGATCTTGCGCGACAAGTCGCCATTTGCGACGGCCGTCGTAACTTCGGCAATATTGCGCATCTGCGCTGTCAGGTTGCCGGCCATGGAGTTTACGGAATCCGTCAGATCTTTCCACACACCGTCCACGCCCTTCACCTGGGCCTGACCGCCGAGCTTGCCTTCGGTTCCCACCTCGCGCGCCACGCGAGTTACTTCGGAAGCGAACGAATTGAGCTGATCCACCATGGTGTTGATGGTGTTCTTCAACTCCAGAATTTCGCCGCGCGCGTCCACGGTGATCTTCGTTGACAGATCACCTCGGGCCACAGCGGTGGTTACGCCTGCGATGTTGCGGACCTGGTTGGTCAGGTTGCCCGCCATGGAGTTCACGCTTTCGGTAAGGTCGCGCCAGGTTCCGGCCACGCCTTCCACTTCCGCCTGGCCGCCCAGCTTGCCTTCCGTACCCACTTCGCGCGCCACGCGCGTTACTTCGGACGCGAACGAGCTGAGCTGATCCACCATGGTGTTAATGGTGTTCTTCAGCTCCAGAATTTCGCCGCGCACTTGCACCGTAATTTTGCGCGAAAGGTCGCCCTTGGCAACCGCCGTAGTGACTTCAGCGATGTTGCGGACCTGCGACGTAAGGTTGCCGGCCATGAAGTTTACGGAATCCGTCAAATCTTTCCAGGTTCCGGCGACGCCGGGCACGTCGGCCTGTCCGCCCAGCTTGCCTTCGGTTCCCACTTCGCGCGCCACGCGGGTCACTTCGGCGGCGAACGAGCTAAGCTGATCCACCATGGTGTTGATGGTGTTCTTGAGCTGCAGAATTTCGCCGCGCGCGTCGACAGTGATGCGGGTTGAAAGATCGCCCTTGGCGACGGCGGTGGTGACTTCCGCGATGTTTCGGACCTGGTTGGTAAGGTTGCCGGCCATCCAGTTCACCGAGTCCGTCAGATCTTTCCAAACGCCGGCGACGCCTTTCACTTCGGCCTGGCCGCCCAGCTTTCCTTCGGTACCCACTTCGCGCGCCACGCGGGTCACTTCGGCGGCGAAGGAGCTAAGCTGGTCCACCAGGGTGTTGATGGTGTTCTTGAGTTCCAGAATTTCGCCGCGCGCGTCCACGGTGATCTTGGTGGTCAAGTCGCCCTTGGCGACAGCGGTGGTGACGCCGGCGATGTTGCGCACCTGATCGGTCAGGTTGCTGGCCATGGAGTTGACGCTCTCCGTCAGATCCTTCCAGGTTCCAGCGACGCCGGTGAGCACGGCTTGCCCACCCAGCTTGCCCTCCGTTCCCACTTCGCGGGCGACGCGCGTTACTTCCGAAGCGAACGAATTCAACTGCTGCACCATGGTGTTGACCACGCGCGCGGTGTGCAGGAATTCGCCGCGCAGCGGACGGCCGTCCACTTGGAGCGACATGGTTTGCGCCAGATCGCCCTTGGCCACCGCGCCGATGACGCGCGCGACTTCCGTCGACGGCTGAACCAGATCGCCAATCAGGCTGTTGACCGATTCCACGCATTCCGCCCATTCGCCGGTCACCGAGCCGATCGTCGCCCGCTGCGTGATCTTGCCGTCCTTGCCAACCGCTTTGCTGATGCGCGCGAATTCGCTCACCATTTTTTGGTTAAGTTCCAGAATTTCGTTGAGCGTGTCGGCGATTTTGCCGGGCACACCAACCTCGTCCACTGGCATCCTGATGGCGAAGTTCCCCCGTTTAAAAGCGATCAGGGTTTTGAGCAGGACATTGTTGTCGCGGGTGCTCGATCCATTTCGCGTGGCGGGCGTGGCCTTTGCGGTGGCTTTCATTTTTACAGATCCTACCTTAAGTGTAATATGTCTTACTGGCGATTCCCTAGCATAGTTGTGGTTTAAGTTAGACTTCTCCGCGAAAATGATGTTACAAAGCATTTATAACCATGTTTCGAATCCTTCTGGCGGAAGACAATCCCGGCGATGTGCTTCTGTTCCGGGAGGCCCTGCGAAGCCGGAATTTCAAGTGCGAACTGGTGGTGGCGGGGGACGGGCAGCAGGCCATCGCCATGGTGCGGGACGTGGCGTCCGGGGGTCCGCGGCCGCACCTGATTGTGTTGGACATGAATCTTCCGAGGCACAGTGGCGCGGACGTGCTGCGTCAAATACGGAGTGAGCCGGGGTTGGCGGGGATACCAGTGGTGATGCTGACTTCGTCGTCCTCGCCGATAGATCGGGCAACGGCGGAAAAGCTGGGGGTGAGCCTGTATTTGCAGAAGCCTTCGGACCTGGAAGGCTTGCAGCAGTTGGGCGGAATTATTGAGGATATAGCGGGGACAGCCCCGCCTGTGGCCGGTGGCCGGTGATCAGTATCGGCCAGTCACTGATCACCATCCACCAACCACGGGAGCGACAACGACCTGAACTAGAACTGCAAGCGCATTGCTAACTGGATCACGCGCGGGCCGCCCCCAACCACTCCCGCCGTCGTGCCGACCGCGGTGGCCGTCGCGCTGCCCACTGTGGCCGTGATCTTGCCGAAACTTCCGTTGCTTTGGCTGGCCACCGGATTTGCGAAGTTTGTGTGGTTAAACAAGTTGAAGAAATCCGCCTGGAAGCGTAGCTTGAAGCGCTCGCCGAATAGCGGAAAATTCTTGCTGGCCGAAAAGTTGTAATTGGCCAGGCCCGGACCGTAGTACTGATTGCGTCCGGAAGTGCCCACGCGTCCAGTCGGCGGCGTGACCGAGAAGTAGGTTTTGTCGAATGCGTTGTCCGGGGTCCGGTTGTTTTGCGTCAAGGATCCGGTTCCAACGATGTCCGGCCGGTCGTTGGCCTGGTTGAATCCGCTGAAGTTGTCCGAGCTGTTAAACACCGTGAACGGCGCTCCGGTTTGAAGCGTCGTGATTCCCGAAATCTGCCATCCGCCCAAGACCTGGCGGTTCAGGCCGTTGCTCCAACCGAACAGGCGGTGGCCCGGGCCCATCGGCAAATCGATGGCATAGAAAAACACCGCGCGATGCCGGATGTCAAACGACGATGGCCCGTGCTCCAATCGAAGATTGGTGACGCTGGCCGGCCCGGTTCGTTCCCCGGTCGAGCCGAAGAATGCCGACTGGTAGTCCAGGGATTTGCCGAATGTGTACGACCCCTGGAAGAAGACGCCGTGGCTTCCCTGGTACTTGGTGGTCAATACCATGCCGTTGTAGTTTGAGCTGACCAGGTCCTTACCTGTGCCGAGCGAACCAAAGAGCGGATTGGGGAAAACCAGTTCATTCGGCGCCTGGTTGCCACGCTTGGTGGGATCGCGCACGATCACAGTCGGCTGGTTCTGATCCAAAAACAGGCCCAGGCTGTGGCCGCTTGATCCTTGATAGTCGGCCTCGAGTGAAAGCGCATTGCCGAGCCTGCGTTGAATTCCGAAATTGTATTGATAAATGTACGAACTGCGGATGTTCGGATCCTCGGCGCTAAAGCCGATCAATCCGCTGGTGGGGTGGCCGGGGCCCTGATTCCCGAAGTTCGAAATGAACGGCACATTTTGATTGAAGCCGATGGCCCACGGGAACTTGTCCGGCTGGGTGCCGCCGGCGTTTTGGGTGGTGGTCAGATTGTAAGGCGCGTTCAATCCCATGTTGGCGGGAATGTTGTTGAAAATTTCGTCGTACCCGATGCGGAAGCCCGCGCGGATCACGGTGGCGTCGTTTCCAAAAATCGATTTAGCGAAACGCGGCGTATAGGCGAGACCGATCACCGGCGCGAAATTGTTCTTATCCGAATTCACGCCGCTGCTGGGGAGCGTGAAGGGCGCTTGCGTATAGAAGAACGCGGCCGGCCCGCTCTTGGTGGGATCGATATTCAGAACCTTGTTGGTTCCCAACAACACCGGTCCTACGCCCGGAATGAAGTTGGTGGCCTGCAGCCGCGTCTGCGCGATGGCCGAAGGATATTCATAACGGACGCCGTAGTTGAGCGTGAAATTGTCCTTGATCTTCCACTGATCCTGCCAATACAAATCCCATGGATCGCGGCGCCAATAGCACAGGGTGGTGCCGAACAGCAGCGTGGCGGAGTTGACCCTGCCGGCCGCAAAATCCGCGAAGTTCGAGAAGCTGAAGTTGCCGCGGGCGGAACCGTCCAGGAATCGGCGGGCGTCTTCCCGGCGAATGTGGAAACCCCACCGCCAGGAGTGCTTGGAGGCGCCGAAGGGCGCGATCCACGACATGTTGTCGAAGGCCTCATAGGTATTGGTGATGCGGCCCTGCGGCAGATTGCTGGTGCTGCCCAGCGGAGCAAAACCGCCGCCGACTCCGATGGTCGGAAGTCCGGAATCCAACAGATTCTGGCCCGCCACGACTACGCCGGGGAGCGGCTGCCCATTGGCGCCCAGGAAAATCCTGGAAGCGTCAAAACCGGAGTCCTGTACGGTGATGAAAGTTTGATTGCGGGAGAATCCGAAACGAAACTCGTTCAACAGTTTCGGCGAGAAAGTATGCGTTTCGATCAGGACGCCCCCGCGGCTGATAGGAGTGTTGGCATTGCCACCCAACAGCGGCAACAAACCGGGAGTAAACGTGGCCCCTTCATATTCGGCCCATCGTCCGCTGAGCTGATCTCTTTCGTTGAACCGGTGGTCGATGCGAATCAGGCCGGTGTTGTCGAACGTGCTCGCTCCGACATTCGTTACGAAATTGTTGGTGCCGGCCGTGTTGGCTGCCGGCCAGAATTGCAGCAGCGCCTTGGAAATCGGGTCGGTGACGCTGGCGCGCTGGGCGTCGGTCGGGACGATTGTGGAGCTTGGAGTGGGAGCAACCTGGCGGAAGCCTTCCCAGGAAGCGAAGAAAAACGTCTTGTCTTTCCAGATGGGGCCGCCCAGCGTTGCGCCATATTGATTCCGGTGCAGCGGGTTCTTGGGCTTGCTGGCCTTGTTGGTGAAAAAGTCGGCCGCGTCCATTTTGGAATTGCGGAAATATTCGAAAACGGACCCGTGAAACAGGTTGCTGCCGCTCTTGGTGACGATACTCACCTGTCCGCCCGTGCCGCGTCCGAACTCGGCTGTCGCGACGCTGGTTTGAACCGCAAACTCCTGCACGGCGTCGGTGATGCGGAAGTTGCCCAGGGCTGAGTTCACCTGAGTATCGATCATGCTGACGCCGTCCAGCAGGAAGATGTTGGATTGCGATCGCGCGCCGGCCACGTTGAATCCGCCGCCCTGCGTTCCGGTGGCGGAAGGCAGCGCACCCGGCGTAAGCAGCGCCAGATCCAGATACTGCCGGGCGTTGAGCGGCATGCTTTCGATGGTGCGAGTGTCGACCACGCTGCTGAGAGTGCTCTTGTCGGTCTCGAGCAGCGGCGCCACCGCCTCCACTTGAACGGACTGCGAGACATCGCCGACCTCAAGGTTGAAATCCGCGTGCGTGATCTGATCCACCTGGACCACGGCGTTGCTAAGAGCGCGCTTGAAGCCCTTGGCCTCCACCGCTAAGGAGTAAGTGGATGGCGCCAATTGCAGGAATTGATATTCGCCATTCTGATCGGTGGCGGTCTCGATTCTTGCGTTCGTTGCGGTGTTAGTGAGAGTAACTTTCGCGCCGGTCATATATGCGCCGGAAGCGTCCTTGACGGAACCCGCGATGCTTCCCACAGGAGATGCCAACAGCCAGCCGGCGAGTAGACAGAAGAGCGCCAGCAACACAACCGCTTTGGATGTGAATGTCCGCATTGAATTGATCCTCGTTAGGTAAAGGTACGGCTTACCCTGTTTAGCTTTTTAACAAATATACACCAACCGTGAACCTTCGGATAGGGGGTATGCAAGCAAAAATGGGACCAAAGCATCGAGTGGGGCAGGTTACTTATGTTCGTCGTAGTACCAGCGCCGTAGGCGGCGAAGCAGCGACTCACCCGCGCCGGGACGGGTCTGCACTTCCGGCCGCGGGCGGGGGCGTTGGCTCCGCAACCATTCCCGCACAGTGAGAACCGACATGATCGCGATCAGCGTCAGGCGCAGGCATATCAACACCCTGTCCACGGTTTTAGAATATGGACTAGCGGCAAGGCTCAACAAAAAGAGAAGAAACAGAAACAACAGCCAGACGCGTGTTTTTCTCGCCATTGTAGGAAACGGGACTGGGGGCTTGGGACAGGAGACTCGGGGTTCCTAGTCCCGAGTTCCCCAGCCCCCAGTCCCCAGTCTTACTGTCGTCCTCCGCTGCTGCCATCGGTTACTGTCGCAGGCCGCGGCCGCGCATTCGGATTCTGGTAGTTCGGGTACGCGGGCCGATGCGGCGCCGGGACCGGATTCTTCTCCATCTGCTGCATGGCGATCGCGACGGCGCGTTCCAGTTGCGGATCGTGGCCATCGTGGACCGCTTTCGGATCCATGTCCACTTCCACGTCCGGCGCCACGCCGTGATTCTCAACTTCCCAATCGCCGGTGGGGCTGAAGAATCCGAAATTCGGCGCGGTCACCGTTCCGCCATCCATCAGCGTGGGATACTGCGAGATGCCCACCAGTCCGCCCCAGGTCCGTTTGCCGATCAAGGTGCCGATGCGATTGTGGCGGAACATCCACGGCATGGCGTCGCCGCCGGAGCCGGCCATTTCATTAATGATCATCACCTTCGGCCCGAAAATCGCGGCTGCGGGCGTGCGATAAATACCGCCGTAGCGCGGACTCCACCAGCCTTGCAGCGGCCGGTTCATCACTTCGATCACATAGTCGGCCACTTGTCCGCCGCTGTTGAAACGCTCGTCGATCACCGCGCCCTGCTTGTCCACTTGCGCGAAATAATAGCGGTTGAAATTGGTCAGTCCGCCCTGCGCGGTGTCCGGCATGTAAACGTAGGCCAGTTTCCCGCCGCTCAATTGGTCGACTTTGCGGCGATTGTCTTCCACCCACGCCTGATGCCGCAACGGCTGTTCGTTGGCTATAGGCATGACGGTGATCTCGCGCGCGTTTGCACCCGACGGATCGGAGCCTATGCGAAGGATTACACGCTTGTCGGCGGTGGCTTCGAGCGGCCGGGAGACGTCGTCGTTGCCGGTGAGCTCCTGGCCGTTGATGGCCAGCAGATAATCGCCGGCCGAGACGTTGATTCCCGGCTGAGCCAACGGCGCCCGCAACTGCGGATTCCAGCTTTCGCCGCTGTAGATTTTCTTGAAGCGATAATGTCCGTTGGCGATTTCGTAGTCGGCGCCCAACAGGCCGCCCGCCACGGCTTTCGCTTGCGGTATGTTGCCGCCGCCCCCGCGTAGATGTCCAACGGTGAACTCGCTCAGCAGTTCGTGGAAAATGTAATTCAAGTCGGATCGCGAGGCCAGTGAATCGAGATATTTCTCGTATTCCTTTTCACCGTCGGCCGCGTTTACACCGTGCAGATTCGGATCGTAGAAATAGCTGCGTTCGATGCGCCAGACTTCGTGGTACATCTGCTTCCATTCGGCAATCGGATCGACGTTCACTTCCACGCCGGCCAGTTTGAGGGCGCCTTCGCCCGGCTTCAGCGGCGCCGTGGCGGACACGATGACATACTCCGGCGGACCCGCGGCCTGCGCGCCACCGCCGCCGGGACGTCCGCCGCCGGCCCCAGCGCGAACAATCCGCAGCAGCATCTTTTCCCCGTTGGCGGAGAGATCGAAGCTGCCGACGCTGTCGGCCAACCTGTCGAGCTTGCGGGCTTTCAAGTCATATTTCGAAAGTGTCGAGGCCCCGCCACCGCCGCCGCGCAGGCCGCTGGCCGCCGCTTCGGCAAAGTAAATCGTGCCCGCCTTGCCCGCCGCCAAGGTGAGGTAAGCGCGGCTGGGCAGCGGAAGCGCGATGGTGCGCTGCATTAGTTTGTCGAAATCGATGCGTACGGGTTTAGGCGGTGTGTCGGCGGCCGCGGCTGCATTTCCACCGCGTGGCCGTCCGCCCTCGGGCGTCGCGCGCGGCTCGCCCGGTTTCTCTTCGTCGCTCTCAGGCGCCAGCGGCGAAGCGGCATCGTTCGCCAAAACGATCAGGTATATGCTGCGGGTCACTTCGTGCTCGTCGCTGGTCATATCCAGACCGCTCATCGACGGTCCGTAATTGGTGCTGGCGGTGAAATACAAATATTGCCCGTCTTTATCGAAGGCCGGATGGCGCGCGTCGCTCATCCCGTCGGTCACCTGCGTACTCTTGCCGTCGGCCAACGAATAAATTTCAATGGCGTGCAAGCGGTTGGGCAAATATTTTGTGAAGGCGATCCACTTGGAGTCCGGCGCCCATGCGTAGCCGCGGTCCAATTCGTAGTAATAGTCGGTGTCGATCTTGGCCGGCTTTCCCACGGTCACTTCAACTTCCCACAGGTTTAGCTGATTGTCGGTGAATGCGATGTGCTTGCTGTCGGGCGACCACTGTGGCGAGAAATAGAACGCCGATTTGCCCGCCAGCGCAATCTTCCGCACTTCACCCGTGCCGGATTGCGGTTTGATATGCAGCGCGTACTCGCCGGATTCGTCGGAAAAATACGCGATCGAGCGGCCATCCGGCGACCAGGTGGGCGTGCGCTCCATAACGCCCGGCGTACTTGTGAGATTGCGGATGTCGCCCTTATCCGCGGGCGCTGTAAGAATCTCGCCATGCGCTTCGAAGACGGCCCGCACGCCGCTGGGAGAAATCCTTGCGCCGCGAATCTCGCGCGCGACGTTTTGGAAATGCGGCCGGACTTCGGTAAGATCGGCCGCGATGTCGATCGGAACCTGGCTGCTCTTATTCGACGCCAGATCGTAGATATAAATTTTCCCGAACTGCTCGTAGACAATTCCACCCGGGCCGGCGGTCGCGGAATTGATGTCCTTGCCGGTGTTCTTGATCAACTCCGTGACGGCTTTACTCTTCGGATCGTAACGGTAAAGCGTCATGGGTCCGCCGCGGTCGGAGAGGAAATAGATCTTGTCGCCGATCCACATCGGATTGATGTCGTTGGAGTCCGGGCGCGGAATCTTTTCGGTGCTCAGGTCGGACAAATTGACCATCCACAAGTAGCTTGCCTCGCCGCCGCGATAGCGCTTCCACGCCACGAAAGTGGTCAGCCCTGGAGCGAATTGCCCGCCGTCGAGAGGCGCGTAGACCATGTGCTTGCCGTCCGGCGAATAAGCGCCGGTGCAGGCCATCGGCAGCGGCAAAACTTCCGGCAGCCCGCCGTCGGGCGAGACCGAGTAAAGCTGCGTGTAGCGCGAGAAACTATTGCGGTTCGATCGAAAGATAATGCGCTTGCCGTCGGGGGTCCAGCCAATCGCGCGATCCGGATCTGGATGGTAGGTGACGCGCTTGGGCACGCCGCCGGCAACCGGCACCGTGAATACGTCGATGTTGCCGTCGTATTCGCCGGTGAACGCAATGGTGTTGCCGTCGGGCGAAAACGCAGGCTCGGTCTCAATACCCGTTCCGGATGTAAGCCGGTTGGCGGCGCCGCCTTGCCGGCTGACGCTCCACAAATCGCCCGCGTAGGAGAACACAATCTCGGTCTTATTCATGGCGGGCTTTTGCAGCAGGTGCAAAGTGGCGCCCGCGCCAAACGCGGCGGGAACGGCGGCGCTCAGAAGCGCAATTACGGCGGAATACTTCATGGTAGACCTC
>DATDHK010000397.1:0-2015 GCA_036521635.1 Bryobacteraceae bacterium
ACCGCGGCCCGCATGCTGGCCGGTGGCGCCTGCAATTCAAATTCGACTGTCTGCAATAAATTCACCCAGCGCTTTAGCCGCGCTCTTGCATCTCTTATTCAGCTTCAACAGCTCTGGAAAAATTACTCTGGGGCTTCGTAAGGCGTTGGCGATAATTCTGGCGCGATCGAAGCGTCCATCGGAGTCGCGCATACGGTTGAAATCCAGCGGGAAACTTTCAGCGGCGGTGTCGGTGACCACTCGGATTGCGTAGAACGGAAGATTCCATTCTTTTGCCTTGGCGGCCACCGCGGCGGCTTCCATCTCGACGGCGACGGCGCCGGTTGCGCGAAGTTCACTTTTTTCGGCTGCGGTGGATGCCACGCGGTCGATTGAGAGTAGCTTGCCGGTTTTGTATTTCCGGGCCGTGGTGATGGGGGAGCACTCGTGAACCGCGCTTCCGGCGATGACTTGGTTGGCGACGAAGATATCGCAAGGCTCGAGCGCCGGATCCAACGCCCCGCAAAAACCGGTGCTCGCCAAGCCTGTCAATTCCAAGTTCACATTCAGCCTTTGCAAATCTCTCTTTTCTCTAACGGCATCGAGCGCCTGACCGGCCAGCGTCGGCCCTGGCCCGTTGGCTACTAAAAGCGCCGCACGTCCGTTCAACCAAACTATACTGGCAAAGCTCAACGGCCAATTCAGTTTGACCACTCTCTCGGCATGCTCCAGGAACCCATCGAACTCCCTGGCCTCGGCCGCTACAAATGCCAGCAATTAAACGTAACCATTTGCCCGGAACCAATCGACGGCGCGCTTCAGGGCGCCCTCAACCGGACCGGGGTTGAATCCAAGTTCACGCTTGGCTTTATTAACCGAAACGAACATTTTCTTGCGCGCCATTTTCACTGCGTCCAGCGGCGCCCGCGGCTCATGCCCGGTAAGATTCGCCCAGCCGGTGCTGGCCAAACCCGCCGCATACGCCACGCCATAAGGGATTCGCCAACGGGGCGCCTTCCCGCCACTCAGTTCCGCCAAACGGGCCAAAATTTGCTCCAGCGTCAAATTCTCGCATCCGAGTATATAACGCTCGCCGGCGCGGCCGTGTTCGCACGCCAGCAAATGCCCCTCCGCCGTGTCGGCGACATCCACCAGATTGAGGCCGGTATCGACGAAGGCCGGCATGTCGCCCTTCAAATAATCCACCACGATCTTGCCGGTGGGAGTCGGCTTAAAATCGCGATCGCCGACCGGCGCCGTCGGATTCACGATCACCACCGGAAATCCTTCGCCCGCAAATTCGAGGGCTACCTGCTCCGCTTGAAATTTCGATCGCTTGTAAGCGCCCGTCATCTCCTCCAGGTGCACTTCCAGGTCCTCGCTGCCCGGCCGGTCCTCGGGGATTCCGATGCAGCCCACTGTACTGGTATAAACTACGCGTTCTACTCCGGCGGCGCGCGCCGCGGTTAACAAGTTCCGAGTACCCTCGACATTCGAGCGGTACAGCTCACTCGGGTCCTTGGCCCACAGCCGATAGTCGGCCGCAACGTGAAAGACCAGCCCGCATCCCGCGACGGCGCGCTCCAGGGATTCCCTGTCGCGCAAATCGCCGGTTACTTCCTCGACTTCTAACTCTCGAACTTTACTCGTCGGCCGGACCAGGACTCGCACGGTGTGCCCGCGCGCCAGCAACTTTCTGGCTACGTGCCAGCCGATGAAACCGGTCGCGCCGGTAACCAGCGCCGGTTTCATAAAATTGTATCCTTGTGGGGCAGGTTGGTAACCTGCGGCGGGTTGGCAGCCCGCCTCCCCAGGCCGATTACCAATCGGCCGCAGGTTACCAACCTGCCCCACAAAACGGTTCTTATCGAAACGCCCAAGTCATCAACTTGAACGTATCGCCCAGTTTCGAATTTATGCCCAGCGCCGCCGACGGCTCAAATCCGCAATGCACCATGCAATGGTCGCAGCGCGGATCGTTGCCCGCTCCGTACGTTTCCCACTGCGTGGTGGTCATTAGTTCTTCAAAAGTCTTG
>DATDHK010000398.1:0-1651 GCA_036521635.1 Bryobacteraceae bacterium
AGAGATCGCTCCAGCGACGAAGAAAAAGGCGCGTCCGATAATCGAAGTCGCGCCGGCGACCAAGAAGAAACCCAGCAGCAAGAAGTAAAGTTCTAGGACAGTGACGCCTGTCGGGCGGGCTCCGGCTCCGCTCGACAGGCGCGTACAGATTGTCAGCGGTTCAATAGCCTGGAGTGTATCCGCACGGCCATGAAGATCGCAACCGCAGTTCTCTTTTTGGCGGGTAGCTTAACCGCGCAGACTCCGAAGACGAGCCTGTTAGCCGACCCGCAGCTTGCGGCCATCGCGTCCGAAGCGTCGGGCAGTCTGGCCAAGGACACCATCGTCGCGCTGACGCGTTTTCATCGCGTGCACGCCTCGCCCGGATTTCATGAGGCCGCGGAATTCATCGCCGCGAAGGCTCGTGAATACGGGCTGGAGGACGTTCACATCGAGTCGTTCCCCGCCGATGGCAAGACCACGTACAACACCTTCCGTTCTTATCTGGGCTGGGAGCCGGCCAGCGGAGTTTTGCGTGAAATGCCGCCAGGCAGCGCCGTAATCGCGGACTATTCGAAAATGCGGACGGCCCTCGCCGATTACAGCAACTCCGCGCACGTGACCGCGGATTTGATCGACGTGGGCGCCGGCACGTCGCCGAAAGATTATGAAGGCCAGAACGTCAAAGGCAAAATCGTCCTGGCGGGCGGCGACGTTGCAACCGCGCATCGGCAGGCGGTTGAGTTGCGTGGCGCGGCGGGAGTGCTCAGCTATCAGCCCAACCAGGTGACCGGGTGGAGCGGCGATTATCCGGACCTGGTGCGCTGGGGCCATCTATCGCCCTACAACGAGAAAAACACTTTCGCGTTTATGATCTCGTTGCGCCGCGCCCGCGAATTTCAATCGCGGTTGGGGCACGGCGAAAAGATTCAGCTGCAGGCGGACGTGGCGGCGCAGGTAAAACCGTCCAACTTCGAAGTGGTGACCGGCGTGATTCGAGGCAGCGATCCGGATGCCGGCGAGATCGTGTTCAGTTGCCATCTGTGTCATCAGAAGCCGGGCGCGAACGATAACGCGAGCGGCGCCGCGGCGATTTTGGAAGACGCGCGCTTGCTGGCCAAACTCATCGCGGAGGGAAAGTTGCCCCGTCCGCGGCGCACTATCCGCTTCCTGTGGCCGCCTGAGATTGCCGGAACGATGTGCTTTCTGGCGCGGCATGCCGGCGAGATTTCGAAGATGCGCGCGGCCATCCACATGGACATGGTGGGCGGCGATCCGAAAATCACCAAGGCCATTTTGCACCTGACGCGCACGCCCGCGTCCCTGCCCAGTTTCGTGAACGACGTGGCGGCCATATTTGGCGAGTACGTGCTGGACGGCGCGCGCCGGGCGGCCATGGAAGGAGATTTTTCGGACGCGAATATTTCGCCGGAAGGCTCCAAAGACATGCTGCTCGCCGATTTTCACGACTTCACCATGGGCAGCGACCACGATGTTTATGAAGAGGGCAGCTTTCGCGTGCCAACTATCTACATGAACGATTGGCCGGACGTTTTCATACATACCAATCAAGACACGCCCGGCAATATGGATGCGACAAAGTTGCAACGGGTGGCGGTGATCGGCGCGGCGTCGGGGTATTTTCTGGCGAGCGCGGGTTCCGACGAAGGAC
>DATDHK010000399.1:0-12336 GCA_036521635.1 Bryobacteraceae bacterium
AACCTGCCCTACAATTCCGCGGGCCGCCCAAAATCCGGTGGTGGATGCAACTCATACCCCTGCGGCGGCTCGGCTCCCAGCAAGTAGCGTACAAAATAATCCCAACGCCGGCGCACCATGTATGCCTCATTCCCAAACCCATGCCCCCGGTTCGGCAGCATGATCAAATCGAAATCTTTATTGGCCTTGATCAACTCATTCACCACCAGCAGCGTATTGTACGGCGGCACGTTGTTGTCCATGGTCCCGTGCGCCAGCAGCAGATGTCCCTTCAGGTTTTTCGCCAGACTCTGATTAGCCTGGTTATCGTAATTCGTCGTACCATCCGGCTTGCGCTCCAACAGCCCTTGCCACTTTTCGCCCCAATCGTCCTCATACTCGCGCTGATCGTGATTGCCCGCCTCGGCGATGCCCACCTTGAAAAAATCGGGATAGCGGAACATCGCATCCGCCGCCGCGTTGCCGCCGCCCGAGTGCCCGTAGATTCCCGCGCGATCCAGATCGATCCACGGATACCGCTGCGCCAGTTGTTTCATCCCGGCCACCTGATCGGGCAGCGTGTTGTCGCCCATATTGCCGTAATATGCTTCGTGGAATTTTTTCGACCGCCAGGGCGTTCCCATTCCGTCAATCTCAACCACGATGAAGCCCAACTCGGCCAGGGCCTGGCAATCGCCGCGCGCGGCCGAGAAGTTGCGGGTTCCAACGCTGCCGGTCTGCGGACCTGGATAAACGTGGTTCACGATGGGATATTTTTTATTCGGATCGAAGCTCGTCGGCTTGAACATCAGCCCATAAAGATCCGTAACGCCATCGCGCGCCTTCACGGTGAACGAAACCGGCGGCTTCCAACCCACGGCGGCGAGGCGCGACATGTCGGCCTTTTCGAAAACAGAAACCTGCTTCCCTCCCATATCCCGCAGTACCGCCACCGCCGGCGTATCGGGCTTGGAATAACCGTCGGTGAAATACCGGCCGGAGGGCGACATCGCGACATCGTGATTGGCGTCGTTCGAAGTCAGCAGCGAAAGATTCTTCCCATCGAATCCGGTCCGGTAAAGCTGGCTGAAATAGGGATCGCGCCCTTTTTCGCCGCCCACGCCGAGAAAATACAACATCCGATTCTTTTCGTCCACTCGCAGCAACTGAGTGACGTTCCAATCGCCACTCGTAATCTGCCACTTGATTTTGCCGGTCTCCAGATCGCACAAGTAAAGATGTCCCCAGTTGTCGCGCTCCGAGAACCAGATCAGCTCGCTCGAAGCCGGAAGGTAGCGCCAATTCACGCGGCCGTTGCCGGATTCGAAGAAGGTCGCCACCTTTTCTTCCAGCACGTCGCGAATCGAGCCGCTCGCCGCGTCCGCTACGCGAAGCCGCGCTTCTTTGTGATCGCGGGACGTGGAGACAAACGCCAGATGCGCGCCGTCCGCGCTCCACTGCACATCGGCCCACTCATTGCCCCGGCAAGTCAGGTTGTCGCACAGCGTCGAGCGATGTTGATCCGCGGGCATTTTCAACCGGATCACGCGCGGCGGAGTGCTGTTCAAATCGATAATCACCCGCTGGATCGTGGTCACCACCTCATCGCCCGGCAGCGGATACTTCCACGCCCGCAATTCCGGATGGCCCACCTTGGTGCTGACCAAATACATTTCGCCCACGCCGCGCTGGTCCTGCTGAAATGTCGCGATCTTCGTCGAGTCGGGCGACCACAGCACCACCGGCCGATCGCTATTCGCCCATCCGGCATTGTCGGTGGCGTATCCGAAATCCTTCACTCCATCGGTAGTAAGCTGAGTCTCCTTGCCAGTGGCCGCATCGCGCATCCACAAATTGAATTCGCGGATGAAAACCGATTTTTTCCGGTCGGGTGAAAACACATGATTGCGTGCGGAATCGGAAACGCACTGATTTGCCGCAAGATCGCAATTCCAACTGCGCATCCGGATGTTGAACGCGATAGTCCGGCCGCCATCGCGGAATTCGAAATCCATAAACGGCAGGTTCGATGCTTTGTAGGTCGTCCTGGTAGCGGCGGACAGCGCTGACGCCAGTTTTGCGTGATCGAATGCCGGTCCGCTAGTGCCAAGAGCGGCGTCGACAATTACGAACTCCGTTCCATTCGCGGTAGTGGTTCTATACCAGAACCGGTCGTCCGCCAGCCAGGTCACTCGCCCGCTCGCATGCAGCACCAGCGGCGTGGTGTTATACGCCATGAATTTTTCAGCGCGCGCATAGTCGGCAGCCGTGAATACGCGCTGCTGAGCGCCTATGGGGAGAATGGCGGAAGCGCAAATCAGAATCGCGGACTTTAAAGATCGCATGAAATCCTTCGTGTTGATTGTAGTCTAAGAACGCGGCACTCGTACTGCAACAGTTACTCACATATCTGTAATGTTTGCGCCTAAACGGCAAACATGCTTTCCCTGCGTTCCTGCAAACCCAATCACTTAGCGGCATCGGACTATCGCCGCGATTATGGTCCGGTAAATGCAATGTCTTGTAACCGGAGGAACGAATAAATGCACGCGACTCAAAACGCTCTGGAATATCTGGTCTTGGCGCAATTGGATCGGTTACAGAAAGATCAATCCCGGCTCGAAAGCCTCTATGCGCAATTGCCGTCCGATCGGTCGCTGCCAAAACTCGAAGATCGGTTTATGGCTCTCTGGACCGATGTCGACGAGCGCGCGGCGCGGCTGGAGCGGATGCTGGACGAGCTGGCGCCCTTGCGGTCCATCCACACGATGCCGATGCAGACGGCGTATCCTTCGTACCGGCCGGCCGCGTAGTCCGCCATGCCTCGCTTACTGTTGCTCATTATCGTTGTGATCCTGCTGATAGGCGTTCTTCCAACTTGGCCTTACAGCACCGGCTGGGGTTACTATCCAAGCGGCGGGTTGGGACTGCTGCTCATTATCGTCCTCATATTATTGCTGATGAACCGTAGACTTTAGACCGCTCGAAATCGGAGGATTTCATGTTTGATTGGTTTAGCACCGGCGCCGATTCCACGAAGGCGAACACCAATGCCATCGATCTTTTGAAGGCCGACCACGACAACGTGAAAGAGCTGTTCGATCGATTCGAAAAATCCGAAAATGCGCCGGCCCGTAAAAGGATTGTGAAGCAGGCGCTGGCTGAGTTGAAAGCCCACGCCGCGATCGAAGAAGAGATTTTCTATCCGGCGGTCCGCGCGCATGTTGGCAAGGACCTGATGAATGAGGCCGACGAGGAACATCACGTCGCCAAAATTCTGGTTGCCGAATTGGACGACATGAATGGACGCGGCGATCACTTCGACGCCAAGTTCACGGTGTTGGCCGAAAACGTCCGCCATCACATTAAAGAAGAAGAAAACGAAATGTTGCCGAAGGCCAAGGAACTGAAGATGGACTTCGACAAGCTGGGCGAAGCGATGCTGGCCCGCAAAAAGCAACTGCTGAAGAACGGCTTTCCACCGGTAGGCGAAGAAAAGATGGTAGCCGCGACCCATACTAAGGGCGATTCCCCCGCGAAGGCCTCCCGCAAGAAACGGACATCGAGATCCAAAGCTCTCGTTTCGTAAGGCAGGTTGGTAACCTGCCGCCGATTTTTAATCGGCCTTCGCCGCTGTGCCAAACTAAAATGAATGGACACCGTCCGTAAATGGCTGCAACAGGCTAGCTCCGTAGCCGTACTCACCGGCGCCGGTGTATCGGCCGAAAGCGGCGTCCCCACTTTTCGCGGAGACAACGGACTCTGGAAACAACGCCGCCCCGAAGATCTGGCAACTCCAACGGCATTTACCCGCAACCCCCAGCTTGTCTGGGAATGGTACGGCTGGCGCCGCTCCGTGCTGGCAAAAACCAGCCCCAATCCCGGACACTACGCCCTAGCGGAGCTGGAAAACAGAATCGCTAATTTCACCCTGATCACGCAAAACGTCGACGGCCTGCACGAACTCGCCGGCAGCCGCAATGTGCTCCGGCTGCACGGAAGCATCTGGCGCGTGCGATGCCTGACATGCCAACAAGAACAATTCGACCGCCGAATTCCCTTCCCCGAAATTCCACCGAAGTGCGAATGCGGCGGCACGCTGCGTCCCGCCGTGGTCTGGTTCGGCGAAACGCTGCCTCAAGACGTGTGGCAAGCCGCGGAAAAGGCCGCCCGCTCGGCCGACTTGTTCCTCGTAATCGGCACGTCGGCCCTGGTCTATCCCGCGGCCGGCCTGGCGCAAATCGCAAAATCGTCGGGCGCGCGCGTAGTTGAAATCAATATTGCGGAAACCCAATTGTCGGATCGGATCGACCAGTTTCTGCAAGGTCCATCGGGTGAGCTGCTCCCCCAACTAATCGCATGAAGATCTGTTATCTCGACGCTTTCTCGGGCATCGCCGGAGACATGACGGTGGGCGCGCTAGTAGATGCCGGCGCAGACCGCGCCGCCCTTGTGCGCGCGCTCGAAAGCCTGAACACGGGCGCAAGTTTTCGGATCGAGAAGACCACTCGCCGAGGAATCGCGGCTTCGAAATTCCATGTCGATGGCGGCGATTCCAAACGTCACCGGCATCTCCAGGATATTCTCGAATTGATCGGCTCCGCGGCTCTCACCGATCGCACCAAACAAAACGCTACCGCCGTGTTTCAGCGCTTGGGCGAGGCGGAAGCCAAGGTCCACGGCATCGCGCTCGCGAAAGTTCACTTCCACGAGGTCGGCGCAGTGGACTCAATTTGCGACATCGTGGGCGCCTGCGCCGCCTTCGATTTGCTGAATGTCGACGCCATCCATAGCTCTCCCTTGAACGTCGGCAGCGGAACGGTGAACACGGAACACGGCATTCTTCCGGTGCCCGCGCCGGCCACCGCCGAGCTGCTGACGGGCAAACCAATTTACGCGCGTGGGCCGAGTGTCGAGCTCACTACACCAACTGGAGCCGCCATCGCCGTCACGCTCGCCGCCGGGTTCGGCGCAATGCCCGCCATGATCGTCACCGGCGCCGGTTATGGCGCGGGCGACAAGGATTTCAAGGAACATGCCAACGTCCTGCGAGTCTTGATCGGCGAAACCAGCGGCGCGGCGGAATCCACAACCGTCGACGTGCTGGAGGCTAACATCGACGATTCCACTCCGCAAGTCCTGGGCTATGCGATGGAGCGATTGCTCGAAGCCGGCGCGCTGGACGTCACTCTCGAATCTGTGCTGATGAAAAAGAACCGGCCCGGCACGCTGATTCGCGTCATCGCCAGGCCGGAAGATCGCGAGCGGCTCGCAAAAGTGATGTTCGCGGAAACCACAACACTGGGGCTGCGCATTTATTCCGCTGAGCGCCGGGTGAAGGCGCGCCGCGTCCAGGAAGTCGACACGCCGCATGGTAAAGTGAAAATCAAAATCGCCGCCGACGGCTCCTTCAGCCCGGAATATGAAGATTGCCGGACACTCGCGCGAGCTACCGGCATTCCGCTCAAAGAAATTCTGGCGGCGGCGTCGTTGGCGTATCTGAAAAACACTCGATGAAATATTACCTGACAACTCCCATCTACTACGTGAACGCGGCCCCGCACCTGGGCACCGCCTACTCGACGTTTGTCGCCGACCTCATCAAGCGCTTCAAGAAAATGGCGGGCTACGACCCGGTTGTATTCACCACCGGCTCCGATGAACACAGCCGCAAAGTAGAGCGCGCCGCAAAGGCCGGCGGGACGACTCCGGAAGAGTACTCGGCCAAAATGGCAGCCGAATTTACGACCCTATGGAGAAGGCTCGGCATCGACTACGACCACTTTATCCGCACGTCCGATCCCAGGCATCACGAAACGGTGCGTTGGCTGTTCGAGCGCTGCCAAAGCAACGGCTACATCTATAAAGGATCCTACAGCGGCCAGTACTGCGTGAACGACGAGCTGTACATCAACGACGCGAAGCCCGGAGATCCCTGCCCGGAATGTAACCGCCCAACTGAAACGGTTACGGAAGAGAATTATTTTTTCAAGCTGTCGGCCTTTCAACAGCGGCTGCTGGAGCTATATGAAAAAGATCCGGGATTCGTGAAGCCCGATCACCGGCGGAACGAAATTATCGCGTTCGTCCAGCAGGGCTTGAACGACCTTTCCATCACGCGCACAAATCTCCCGTGGGGAATTCCGGCGCCGGTGGATGGCCCGCACGTCTTTTACGTCTGGTTCGATGCGCTGATTTCCTACATGACCGCGGTGAAGAACGACGATCTCTGGCCGGCCGATCTGCACCTGATCGGCAAGGACATTCTGCGCTTCCACGCGGTCTACTGGCCGGCCTTTCTGATGGCCGCCGACCTGCCGCTGCCCAAGAAAGTTTTCGCGCACGGCTGGCTTCTTTTCGAAGACAACAAGATGAGCAAGTCGCGGGGCAACGTGGTGCGTCCCGGCCCCGTCGTGGAAGTAGCGGGCATCGATGCGCTGCGCTATTTTCTGCTGCGTGAAATTACATTCGGACAGGACGGCAGCTTCAGCTACGATGCGCTGGTGCAGCGCTACAATGCGGATCTCGCCAACGGACTCGGCAATCTGGCCAGCCGCACGCTCAGCATGATCCAGCAATACCGGGGAGGCGTAATTCCGGAGTCGGACGGCCTGGGCGAAATCGCGGACGCGGCCCGCGGAACAACGGAGCTGGTGCTCGAGACTTTCGAGGATTTCAACTTTTCGAAAGGCCTGGAGGCCATCTGGAGCTTCATTTCCGTGATCGACAAGTTCATCGTGGAACGCGCTCCGTGGAAGCTCTCCAAGAGCCCGGATTCCCGCAGCCAAAAACTGCTGGACGAAACTCTGTATTCCGCGGCGGAATCGCTGCGCATCATCTGCGGATGGCTTTATCCGGTGCTGCCGGACTCTTCGCGCAAAATCTGGGAGCAGCTCGGCATTCCGGGCCCGATCGAAACACTCACCACCGCCGATTTGCACTGGGGCAAGCTGCGCGGCGGGCAATCGATCGGCGCCATCACCGGCGTTTTTCCGCGGCTGGATGCCAAACCGTCTATCGAAAAGATGGAAGCGCTGGAGAAGCAGGAAAAGGCGCGGCAGGCTGCTCTCTTTGGCGCTCCGGCCGCGGTCGAACCCGCGCCGGCCGGCGCCGCTAAAATCGGCATCGACGATTTCTTGAAAGTAGAAATGCGCGTCGGCCTGGTGCTGGCCGCCGAACGGCTGAAAGGCTCGGACAAACTTTTGCATTTGAAAGTGGAGATCGGCGAAAGCGAACCTCGCACGCTGGTCGCCGGCATTGCGGAAGCTTACGCGCCCGAGCTTTTGATCGGACGCAAAGTGGTGATCGTCGCCAACCTCGAGCCCCGCAAATTGCGCGGTGTGGAATCGAATGGCATGATCGTCGCGGCGTCGCTCGAAGGCGGCAAGCCGGTGCTCGCGGGATTCCTCGAAGACGTGCCTGTAGGAGCACGGCTCAAGTGAGCCTGATCGATTCCCATTGTCATCTCGACAGTAAGGAGTTTGACGCCGATCGCGACGAAGTGATCCAGCGTGCGTTGGATGCGGGCGTGGAGCGCATGATCGCCATCGGAACCGGCAATGGCCCGCCCGATCTGGAAGCGGGTATTCGGCTGGCCGAAAAATATCCGGCATTCTATGCGACCGTGGGTATCCATCCGCACGACGCCGGCAAAGCGGGTCCGCCGGATTTCAAAAATCTGGAAGCGTTGCTGGCACACCCGAAAGTTGTAGCCGTGGGCGAGATCGGTCTCGACTATCACTACGATTTTTCTCCGCGCGAAACGCAGAAGGCAGTCTTCATCGAGCAGATGGCGATAGCTGCCGCGGCCAGGAAACCAATTGTGATTCACACGCGCGAAGCATGGAACGACACGCTCGATTTGATCGAGCAACATTGGACGCCGCACGGAATCGCCGGCATCATGCACTGCTTCTCAGGCGGCCCCGCGGAAGCCCAGCGCGCGCTCGACCTGGGATTCTATCTGAGCTTCGGTGGAATCGTGACTTTCCCGAAAGCCCTGGACCTTCAGCAGGCGGCGAAGCAAGCCCCGCGCGATAGGATTCTGGTGGAGACCGATTCTCCCTACTTGGCCCCTGTTCCGAAACGCGGCAAGCGCAATGAACCCGCTCTATTGGTCCACACTGCCCGCAAGCTAGCCGGCCTGCGCGGCGAGTCGTTCGAAGAAATAAGCCGCGTAACCACGACGAATCTCCAGCGGCTGCTAAAACAATGAGGTGACCGTCACCCCATTTTTTGCATACTTTTCGCTCGTTGGTTCGTAATATCATCATGACCGACCTTCGCCACGCCATCCGCACGCTTCTCAAAAGTCCGGCCTTCGCCGCCACCGCAATCGCCGCGCTGGCGCTCGGCATCGGAGCGAACACGGCCATTTTCAGCGTCGTAAATGAAGTGCTGCTGAACCCAGCGGGCGTTTCCAATCCCGAACGAATAGCCGCGTTGCGCGTGCGGTACGACAAGCTGGCGCTCAAGAGCATCGGCGTTTCGGTTCCCGATTTCTCGGACGTTCAAAAGAGCACGCAACTATTCGAATCCGGCGCGCTCCTGGGACAGGGCGACTACAACTACACCGGCTCGGGCGTCCCAGAGCGGCTGCAAGGCGCAACAGTTTCCGTGCAATGGTTCGACGTATTCGGCGCGAAGCCGCGATTGGGCCGCGTCTTTCAAGACGAAGAGGACAAACCGAACGCGAATCAGGTGATCGTATTATCCTTCGCCGCGTGGAAGCGGCTGTTCGGCCAGGACCCCGGCGTCCTGGGCCGCACCGTCGAGCTGAATCAGAAACCCTACCGCGTGGTGGGCGTTATGGGGCCGGAATATCGATGGCCGGCCAACGTCGACCTATGGGTCCCGCTGGGTCTCGCACCGGACGAATACAATCCTGGGAATCGTTTCAACGAAAGCTACTCGGCGGTAGTTCGCCTGAAACCCGGCGTGAAATTCGAGCAGGCCGGCGCTTTGGTACAGGTGCTCAGCGACCGCGTGCGCAACGGTTCCGACCGCGCCGCTGCCTACGCGAAAGATGCGTCCTGGGGAATGTTCATCGTGCCGTTCACCGATTTCATCGCGGGCGACACGAAAACGCCGATGTTGGTGCTGCTGGGCGCGGTCGGTTTCGTGCTGCTGATCGCCTGCTCGAATATCGCCGGCCTCATGCTGGCGCGCGCCTCCGGCCGCACGCGCGAAATCGCTGTCCGCGCCGCTCTTGGCGCAAGCCGCTGGGACCTGATCCGTCAGACTTTGTCGGAGAGCCTGGTGCTGGCTTTTTTGGGCGCGATAGCGGGCCTGGCGCTGGCTTTCGTAGGCGTGCGCGCTCTGTTGGTGTTCGCCCCGGAAAATTCTCCGGTCGCTCTGGACGTTCGAATCGATGGCGCGGTGTTGTTGTTTACAGCAGCGGCGGCGATCGTTGCAGGAATTCTTTTCGGCGTCGCGCCCGCCTGGCAACTCTCGCGGCTCGACCGCTTCGATGCGCTGAAGGAAGGCGGACGATCGGGCAGCGCGGGACTGCGCCGGCAACGCTTGCGCGCCGGCTTAGTGATCGGCGAAGTTGCCCTGGCATTGGTTCTGCTTGTCGGCGCGGGATTGTTTCTCCGCAGCCTGGCGTCGCTCCAGGACGTAAATCCCGGTTTCCAACCGAACGGAATCATAACGGCATCCGTCGCCCTGCCGCCGGCTCAATTCGCGGATGCAGCCAAGCGCGTGATCTTTTATCGAACGGTGTTGGAACGCTTGACCAGCCTGCCGGGCGTGACCACTGTTGCCGCGGGCGTGCCGGTTCCGTTCAGCGGGCGAGGCGGTTCTGCGTCGTTTGGAATTGAGGGCAGGCCGTCGCCTCCAGGCGATCCAGGACCGCACGGCGATATTGGCTTCGTCACTCCCAATTATTTCGCGGCGATGAAAATTCCATTCCGCGGCGGCCGAGCCTTTACCGAACAGGATCAGCAGAACGCCGAGCCGGTTGTCATTATCGACGAGACTCTCGCGCGCGAATATTGGCCCAATGAAAACGCGATCGGCAAGCACATGCGCCGCGGCTCGCGTGCGCCCTGGTCCACCATCGTGGGCATCGTCGGCCACGCCAAGCAATCGGATCTCGCGGGCGACGTGGTCAAAGGCAAGTATTACTATCCGCTCTTTCAGCAGCCGATACCATTCGCGACGTTCGTTGTCCGCTCGCAATCCGATCCCTCGCGTCTATCCACTGCGATCCGCGACACGGTGCTGGCTGTCGATCCAACCTTGGCCATATCCAACGTGAAGACTCTGTCGGATATGGTCGGCAATTCGCTCGCGCCGAAACGCTTCGTTGTCACGCTGCTCGGAATCTTCGCCGGCATGGCGCTGCTGATGGCCGTGCTGGGGCTGTACGGCGTCATCAGTTATTCGGTGATGCAGCGCACGCAGGAAATCGGCATCCGGATGGCGCTTGGAGCGCAGCGGCGTGAGGTCCTGCGCCTGGTGATCGGGCAAGGCATGCAATTGGCCGGGATCGGCGCGGCCATCGGATTGATCGCCTCCATGTCGTTCAGCCGCGTGCTCAAGAATCAACTGTTCCAGGTAAGCGCCTTCGATCCGCTCACGTTCTTTGTCACGGCCTTGGTGCTGATCGGCGCGGCGCTGCTCGCCAGCTACATTCCCGCGCGCCGGGCCACGCGGGTGGACCCCATGGAGGCGCTGCGTTACGAATAGCGGCGTTCGACGTATTTCTTCAATCCGTCCTCGAACACCTCGCGCCACCCGTCGATCTTGCTTCCGTCGCCACTAGCCTTGGTCAGGCCGATAGTGGAGTCGGAAATTTTCAGCACTGTTGCCGCGCCATGCGCCACTAATTCCAGGTGAAGCAGAGTGTGGGCGGGTCCATATGGGACCGCCATGCATCCCTGCAAGTCCACCGAATACGGCGGGTTCAGCGCGAACACCTGAAACCAGATAACGCCCGTGTTGTTGCCCCAGTCTTCATAGGCTTTGCCGCCCAGCCGGGGCTCGATGTGGAACCCTTTCGCCTTCGGGCCGGTATAGAAGTTCTTCGGCCACCAGAACGTCGTGTCTTCCATCAGCGCTTTCCAAACTTTTTCCGGGGACGCCGCAATTTCAATTTCCAGCTCCACCTGTTCAATGGTCGAGGTCATCGTATCCGTAGGCATGCCTGCTCCTTCAATTTTGGATTTTAGATCGGTCAGCTTCGAGGCCCACAGGCCTTCGTAGGGTTTTACCCAGCGCTCATACATAAGCTGAAGGGGTACTGCATTGAGATGATTCCAGCGCTCGCGGCCTCGCCGCCTCGCCACCACCAGCCCGGCAGTTTCCAGCACGTTCAGATGCTTCATGACGGCGAACCGGGTGGTGGGAAAATGGTCCGACAGAGCGCCCGTAGTTCGCGGAGCTTCTCGAAGCAAGTCCAGGATCGCCCGCCGAGTGGGGTCCGCCAGGGCGTTCCACAAGGAGATCAGGACGCGGTCTTCCCGTGTTTCCTGCGCCTTTTTACGGGCCGTCTTCATATGTGACTCTATGGTCACATATATTTATCGGAAATGCAAACCCTCAGAAGATTTCGATGGCGTTCACCTTCGCTGGGCCCGACACCGGCACAAGTTGAATCGTGATCTGGCCGTTGTTGACCGTCACCGGAATTGACAGGTCGTAAGCGGTATTCGGGGGCGCGGCCGCGAGAATGTCGAAATTTGAAAAGTAGGTTGTGCCGTTGATCGCGATGTTGAACGTACGCTGACCCGCCTGCGTCCGGTAGAATTCGGCGAAATGCAGTTTCACGGTTAAGGGCCCGTTCGGAACGGTGAACTGGTATTGGAGCGTGCTGTTCGACCAAGCTTCCGTTTGATACAGCGCGGGCGTGGCCGTATTGGCGATTGTGGCGTTCGTCACGTTGCGGTTCTGCGCGTTGTCCGGCAACCACACGTTGCCGCTCGCGTCGGTGATTTGCGCGCCGCCGCAATGAATCCGGATCGGCGTGAAGGGCGCGCCGCCAGAGGCTCCACCGAAAAACAAACCGCTGACCACGGCATACGAGGAGGCATTTCGATTCACGATTCGAATAATGACGTGGCCGCTCAAATTCCAAACCAGGTATTGGCCGCCCACGAAATTGGAGACCGTTCGAGTATCCAGCACTGCGTTGTTGGCGTCCAGAATGTCCACTCGCTCGATACGCCCGTAGTAGTTGTCCCAATCCAACAAATAGAGCGCCACTTGATGCATGGCGTTATCGGTGAAACGTGGTCTCCGCCGATGGCAACGGAGCCGGTGGAACATTCATCTCACCGGTTAATCAGGAGACCTATCGCGAAATCCCCGTGGTAAGCGGCGCAGCCTCGGTCACTTGGGAAACCAAAACGTCCG
>DATDHK010000400.1:0-2302 GCA_036521635.1 Bryobacteraceae bacterium
CAACGAAGCCAAGACGCTCGAGGCGCGGCTCACCAACGACCTGCGCCAGTCCCCTTCGGCGTTCGCGGCGAGGTGGGCGTGCGAGACGGAGGCGGTGGCGGACTACCCCGCGCTGCTTCATGCCTGCCTGAACGAACACACCGCGAACATGGCGCGCGCCACGGCCAGGTGCGCCCGGCAGTCCGGTGTGAAGTTGATCTTCGTGGTGCCCGAGTACAATCTCGCGGACTGGCGTCCGCGCGAGCGCATGCCCTTCCATCTCACCGGGGAATGCTCCTGGAACTGGCACCGGCTGGTTCGCGACGCCGAGGACACGCTGGCCAACGGCAATGCACGCGCCGCGCTCGAACGCTTCGACTCGATCATCCGCTCCGATGGCGGGCTTAGCCGGAGAACGCAGTGGGGCCGGGCGCAGGCCCTGAAGGCGCTGGGCCGGACCGTCGAAGCGCGCGAAGCGTTTGTTCGCGCCCGGGACACGGGAATCGGCGCGATTGCCGATGGCATCCCCCAGATCACTAACGGCATGGCGGCCGCGATGCGGCAGACTTTTGGTGAACTCGGCGTTCCGTGTGTCGATCTGCCGGACCTGCTGGGCCAGGACAGCGGCACGGGTATTCCGGATCGCCGGCAGTTCCTGGATTATTGCCACCTCAGCGCGCGAGGACACGATCTGCTTGCCGGGGCCATTGCCGGGAAGATTCTCGGAGACAGCACGCCCCGCCTCGTCGCGTGCGCACCCGCGGCGAAGGAGGAGTCGCTCGCATCGCTGGTCGCGGCGATTCACAACTTCCATCACGGCCAGCCGCCCGAGATCACGCGGCACTGGCTGGAGCGTTCGATTGAGCACTGGGAGGGCATTCGGCCGCTGCTGGAATTCTTCGGCGACCATCTCTGCGATAGCTGGCGGGAGCGTTTCACCGTGGAGTGGTTTCGCCGTTCGGGCCTTCTCGGCCTGGCCGGGGACAAGTATTTTTTCTTTTACTGCAAGTTCTTTTACCATGCCCGTTTCGACCACGAAATGGCGGAACTGATGCACGATGTGCTGCGGCATTCCCCCGCGGAGAAAGAGGCCTCATTCGCGCGGCAGACCTCGGGGCTGGCGCCGGACCTGGACCGCAACCTGCTCTCGCTATTCTTTCTCGACCGGAGGCAGGGTTTCGCCACCAGCGACCGGCATGCCGCCAGGGTCGGATGGGAGCGTCCCGCGCTGGAGATCTACGCTACCGAACCGGTATCCACGTGCGAGTTCCCGCTGGATGACGGCGCCGGAGACCTCGCGTTGCGGCTGCAGATCAGTCCGCTCACTCAAAACAGCCCGGTCTGCTGCGCGGTTTCGGTTAATGGCGTGGAGATCGCCACACTGCGGATCGAACGCCCGCGCCAACGGCTGAGCGTGGTGTTGTCCCGGCATCATTTGAAGGCCGGCTTGAATCGCCTCACGTTTCGCTGGAAGGGATATTTCACGCTGGCGGACCAGCCGCCCGGGCATACCCGCCGCCGGCACATCAAGCGTTACGGATATTATCCGGTGATCGCGCGGCTGCACGAAATGCGCGTGGACGATGGTTCCCCCGGCAAATCGCCGGAATCGGATGGAGCGGAGGAATCCGCGGAGGACTCAGGATGCTGAATATCGACGCAATCCACAACGGCAGGATGTTTAACAACCCGTTCCGCTGGGGCCTGATCGAGAATGCGCTGCCCGCGGACGCCGCCCGGAGCCTTTGCCGCGAGTTTCCGCGCGACGGCTTCCAGTACCGCAAGCACAAGCAGGGACGGTTCTGCCGACGGCCGCTGTTCGTGCTGCCCAACAACCAGTTGCGCAATTCCGGCGACTTGGCGGCCGGATTCCGCGAGTTCGCGGCGGAGTTGAATTCCCCGGAATACCGGAGAGCCATGTCGGAGCTGATTTCGATCGACCTTACCGAGGCCCCGATCGAAGCATCGTTCTGGCGCTACGACCATGCGATCTCGTTTGTTCCTCACCTGGACCTGAGAGGAAAGATCGTCACGCAGGTGTTCTACCTGAACGAGGAATGGCCGCACACATGGGGCGGCAGCCTCCGCATCCTGCACAGCAACGACATCGAGGACGTGGCATTTCAGATCAGCCCGCGAAGCGATGTGTCCAGCATCATCCTCCGCTCGGAGAACTCCTGGCACGGCATCACTCCCATCGGCGCCGGGACTCTTGATTCACGCAATACTCTTACCGTTCACTTCTATCACAACATCCCGGAGCTGATTGCCGAAGGCGTTGCGCTCGCGGAGGCTTAGGCGAGGGAACCGCATGATCGCCT
The DNA here is from genome assembly GCA_036521635.1 of Bryobacteraceae bacterium. Classification (GTDB taxonomy): domain Bacteria; phylum Acidobacteriota; class Terriglobia; order Bryobacterales; family Bryobacteraceae; genus Palsa-89. The sequence goes on from DATDHK010000400.1 coordinate 2,301, forward strand.
AC
>DATDHK010000401.1:0-2189 GCA_036521635.1 Bryobacteraceae bacterium
CCGGTCCCGCGGTCCGCCGTAACTCCGTGGGCCACCGCGTTGTCGGGCAGGTTAACGGTGATATCGTCCCAAAAGACGCCGCCGTTCATGGTTCGAAGCACGTAGGTCGGTTTGGCGGTGTTTTGCGGACTCGCCGGCCGCGCGCCCAGCACCGCCACGGCTACCCGAGGATCGTTCGTGTCCACCCAAATCGCCTGCACTGATCCTAGATCGGCTTGTTTGTCCTTAAGCTTGAATTCCTGCGGCCAGGATGCGCCGGCGTCGGGCGATACGATCAGCCGCCCTTCGGAATCCCCGGCGTAAATATAGTCCTTGGCGGCGCTGACGGCCGTGATGGAATGCCGCAGGACTTGGGAAAGCGCGCTCTTCATGTCGCGCTCGCGCCGTACATCGGAGCTGTCGACCGGCTTCCAAGCCGATTTCTCACCCGGCGCCCACTCGATTTCGGCCATCCCGCCGGCGAGCGAGAGCCGCACGCCCCGCGCCCCGGAAGGAACGCTGAGCAGCCGCCCAGGGGGAAGATTCGGCAGGAATTGGTTGAGCCCGCTCCAGGACAGCCCGCCGTCCATGGACCGCCAGACGCCATTCAGAGAGGCGACCACTACCTCATCGGGATCGCGCGGCGACGCAGCCACATCGGAAAGCCATTCGCCCAGGATCGAAACACCCTTATAGCCCGTCAGGTTCGACCAGGACAGTCCCCCGTCGTCCGACCGGTAGGCATTGCGGCCGACTCCGTACAGCCGCCCGGACGCCACGCGCTGGCTGGCCAGCCTGAGACCCGGCTCGGGAGGGCTGCCGACTGGGGGATTCTGCGCGGCGGGCGGCGAAATCCTAGCGTCCGTGGAGCGGCGCCACTGCTCGAAGTCGTTCGTTTCAAAGATCCGGCCGGCTGCGGTGCGAGCGTACAAAACGAACCCATCGTCGGAGTACCAGACGCGATCGACGGGTCCGGTTGCAACCGATGGCAAAGACAGCTCGACGGCCGAATTGCCGATATGACGCCAGTCCAGCATGGGCGTTTGTGCAAAAACGAACCCAACCGTCATCAGGACGCTGGCGGCAGCTAGAAACCGGACTGTGACCTTCGGACACATAGGACGAGTCTATTGTAACCCTTTAGACGTTACCGCTGGCTCGAAAAGGCTGAATCTACACCAGTTTTCTCTAAAAAATCGAAACGGACACCTTCTTGCTACGCACTTTTGATGGTAGACTATGTTGGAAGCAGTGCCTACATAGTACTCAAGTGTGGCATCGGCCAGGACGATAGATTTCTTTATGAGCGTGCGAAGTATGCGAGTGGTCGGACTGGGGTTGCTGATGGCAGCGACCGCCGTAGTCGCGTCCGCGCAGATATTTCCGCTCAGCTCTGAGAGCGCCGCCAAGGTTATCTCGTTGAATGGACAGGTGTCCGTGCTTCGCGATTCTGAACCGTGGGCGCTCAATGTAGGCGATCTGGTCCAGGTGCGGCAGGTCATCGTCACCGGTCGAGACGGGTTCGCACAGTTCCAGGTTTCCGATGGGAGCACATTCGAAGTGTATCCCAATTCCAACGTGGTCTTCCGCAAGAATCCGCCGAATCTGCGCGATCTGCTGGATGTCCTGGTTGGACGCGTGAAGGTGCACATCCAGAAGTGGGGCGGGCAGCCCAATCCGAATCGGGTGATCACACCCACGGCGGTCATTTCGGTGCGCGGCACCACCTTCGATGTCAGCGTGGATGACGACAGCGAAGCCACGATGATCTCGGTGGAAGAAGGCGTGGTGGATGTCCGGCATGCGTTGAAGCCCGGCGGCGGGATGAAGACGCTGAATGCGGGCGAATCGATCCATGTCTACAAGGACCAGCCGCTGGCGAAGGCCGTGGTGGACAAAGGCACGCTGGCGCAGAAGGTTCTGCACAGCCTCGCCGATGCATTATATACGGCTGTCACTCGCCCGACTATTCATGGCGCCCCCGGCGGCACCGGCCCGACACTGCCGGGTCAAACACCGCCACCGCCACCACCGCCGGGTCCTCCGCCACCGCCGCCGGGGCTACCGCACTAGTACCAAGTTGCAGAAGTTCGAGTGCTAAACGCGGCCAGACCGCTCCCTTGGCGAGGAGCATCTGTAAAGCCTCTGCTTGTCAGCGGACAAGGCCGTCCAGGGGGAAAACCTGTTGCCAACGGTCGCGGCTCAGGGGT
>DATDHK010000402.1:0-8165 GCA_036521635.1 Bryobacteraceae bacterium
ACCCCTGAGCCGCGACCGTTGGCAACAGGTTTTCCCCCTGGACGGCCTTGTCCGCTGACAAGCAGAGGCTTTACAGATGCTCCTCGCCAAGGGAGCGGTCTGGCCGCGTTTAGCACTCGAACTTCTGCAACTTGGTACTAGACTACATTGCTATTCCGGGGCCGCCGTCACCCACTTCGATTCCAGGCCGCTGCCGATGATGTGGGGCTGATGTACATTTCGAAAAACGAACGCAGCAGATCGGTCTTCCAACCCGCGTAGAGTGCCAAGCTCCACACGCCTCTGCAAGGCCCCGCTCCCCGGCTTCTGAAAGCTGTGGCCGCTGTCCGGCATGGCCGTGAGTCGTATGGAGACGCCTCCAACCTCCACGGTCTCCAGCCTGACGTCGAGGCTAAGGACGGATTCCTTTCCGTGGAATTGGCGGAGGCGAACGATGCGTCCGCCGACCGCGGCGCCCGTCGGAACCAGCACTTTCGAACCATCCCGGATCGGCGCGATCAGCTTGGCTTTTAGTGGATCGCCCGAAGCCGCGGTGGCGGTGTCTATCGCTTGAGTCAAAGCCACGCGGAACGGAATCCCCGGCGGAATGCTGACAGCTTGCGGCCCAGCGCCGTGACGCGGCTCCGCGCCCGGCGCATCCGGAGGCGCATCGAATTTGATAGTCGATTCGCCGAGAAACTCATGGCAGTTTGAAAAGACGGTGTGGTTCTCAGCTTCGCTTCCATCGGTGTGGAAGATGCGCAAAATGGATACAGTGGGAAGAAGAAAGTCGGCGCCCCGGAGACGCACTCGCGCGTAGTCTAACGTCGACGACGCGTAGCAAGCCCCCGTCTCCGCGGGAAGCTGGTTCGTGCGGACAACCAGCCGCACCAGTTCGGCGTTTGCGGCGTCCACCAGAAATGTGCCGTCGTAACCCGTGGTCGCGCGTTGCCGCCCCTGGCCAAATCGGTAGTGGCTCTTTTCATACGGAACCCGGAAGCCGAATTCGGAAAGCGTCCGGCCGTCTTGGGTCGTCTCTCCGTTATAGCTGAAGCTCGCGTCGTCGGTGCGGAAAATTGTCTTAAGAAAAGCCGCAAAACTTCCGCTGGAGATCGCTCCTTCGTGGACGATGTCCAACAGATCGCGTTCGTCAAACCGGCTTTCCCCTACCCAGGCGTATATCTCGGAGTTTGCCGCCATCCCGACATCCAGCCGCAGCCGGTCGGACGTGGTCAGATGAGCGCTTCGCCGCGCGGGACCTTCATCGCAACCTGTGCCGCGATCGCGAACATCGCGCTCATAAAACGCGCGGTCGATGGTCTGCGTGCACATGTATCTCGGCAGCCGGTCCAGGGAGTCCCAGACCCTGGCTTGGGCCTGCCGGAGCAGGCCCGTAGGTTCCTGCTGAGCAAGCGCGCCCGCCGCGATGCTGAACGCCAATACCAATCGGCTCCGCACTTGTTACGAAAACACTCCCTTCCGTACAGCGTACAAAATAAGCTCCGGCACGCTGTACAGGTGCAGATCGGCCGCAGGTTACCAACCTGCCCCACGCGATCTATCTGACCGATGCCGGAATCTCAATCGCCTTCCCCGGCATCATCGCCCCGGCATTACTCTTTCTCAACATATCGTTGATTTCCGGAATCTGCCGGTCGATGAACCCATTGACATCGCCCATGTCTTTCAAAAACTCCGCCTTCAGTTCGTTATAGTGCTCCACCTGATACGGAGTCGGCGCGGCCAACACGCGATCAATCGCTCCCAGCAATTGCCCCAGCCGATCCACCAGCCGCGGGCTCATGCTGTAGCCGGGAATATTATCCGGGCGCGCCAGCTTCAATTCCATGGACGACAACTGCTGTTTGCGCTCCGTGATAAGACCCGTCAGCACTTTCGGCGCTTGCGGATCTAGCGTCCGTACATTCTTCTCCGCCTGTTCCAACTCCGCCTTAAACGTATCGATGGATTTCAGCGCATCGTTCACCGACGATTGCATATCGCGCAGCTTGAGGTTGATGTCGAACTGCGTGCGCAGATCCGGATCGGAAGCGCCGATAGTAGGATCCAAGCGGACCTCCAGCGTCTGCGTCAGCGTTTGACCGCCAGCCGCAAGCCTTACACTATATTTTCCCGGCAGCACTTGCGGACCCATGGGACGAAAGCGAAACCCGCCGCCTTCCGCATCCGCTTCCGGATCGGGCGGCCTGCGAAGGTGCGGACCCTGATAGCGCAAATCCCACGTCGCGCGATTCAATCCAGGCTCGGCGGGAATCGTTCCAAGATCGCGAATCACTTTGCCGGCGCTGTCGAGAATCTCGATCTTGGCCGTTCCCTTGTCTTTCAAATAATAAGTAATGGGCGCGCCGTACGACGCGTTAGGCCCGCTGAATGGCTTGTTGCCGCCACTGCCCAGTCCGCCGCCGAAACCGCCACGACCGTCAAATCGAAGCGCGGGCCGCATCCCAAAAAGATGCGCGCTTTCGCCCAGCACTTGATCGTTCATCTGCTGAAGAAAAGAAATGTCGTCGAAGATCAGGATGCTCCGCCCGTGCGTTCCCAGAATCAGATCGTTGTCGCGCGGATGGATCACCAGGTCGCGCACCGCCACCGGCGGCAGGTTCTTCATATGCATGCGCACCCACTGATTGCCGCCGGTGAACGAGACATGCAGGCCCAGTTCGCTGCCCACATACAGCACCTTCGGATTCTTAGGATCTTCTTTCACCACCCACAGGTAGTCGTTCTGCGGCAGGTTCCCGCTGATGCTGGTGAATGTTTTCCCGAAGTCGGTGGTCTTGAAAAGATATGGATGAAAGTCGTCAAACCAGTGGTGCTCGAATGCTACATACGCAGTTCCAGCAGCCGTCCGCGACGGCTCAATCCAGGCAATTTCGGCAAACTTCGGAACACCGGGAACATTGCCCGTCAGATTGCTCCAATGTTTTCCGCCGTCGGTGGTGACCTGCAAATTGCCGTCGTCGGCGCCAGCCCAAATTACTCCAGCCTGTGCGGGCGACTCGGCGATTCTGATTACCGTGCAATGATATTCGGCGGTCGTGTTCTCAGTCCACATTGTGCCGACGCTCTTTTGTTTTTCCGGATCGTTGGTAGTGAGGTCGCCACTGATAGCCGTCCACGTTTTTCCGAAATCCGTAGTCTTGAAAACAACATTGCTGCCGAAGTAGGCCGTGTTCTTGTCATGCGGCGACGCCACAATCGGCGCATTCCAGTTGAACCGGTATTTCAACTCGCCCACCGGTCCACCGTCGTTGCGCTTGGGCTGCGGACTTACGTCCTGCTGCTCCCGCGTCCGCCAGTCCGTGCGCACAACGCCGCCGCCCTGACTCTCCGACAGAAATATTTCGGGATCGTCCGGATGATTGATGACATGAAATCCGTCGCCGCCGCTGACGTTCCTCCACTCATCGTTCAGGATTCCGCCGGTGCGTGTGCGGCTGGGTCCGCTCCAGGTGCCGTTGTCCTGCAAGCCGCCCTGTATGTAATAAAACGGCGCGCGATTATCGGCGTGAATCTGGTAGAACTGTCCGATCGGAATGTTGAGGATCGCCTCCCAGTTCTCGGCGCGATCGTAAGAGACCGCCAGCCCGCCATCCTCTCCAATCCAGATGCGGCTCGGATTTTTCGGATCGACCCACACCGTGTGAAAGTCGCCGTGAATCCCGCCCGCGACGCCTCTCCAATTTCGGCCGCCGTCGATGGACGTCGAAAGCCGCATGCCGATGGAGTACAAACGATTCTCGTCAGTCGGATCGATCGTCAGGTGGCTGTAGTACAGCCCTCGGCCGACGACCACCGGATTCCGCGTCATCATGCGGAAATGTTCACCGCGATCGTCCGATCGGAAAAGCGTTCCGTCGTTCGTCTCGCCGATGACGTAAACCACGTTCGAATTGCTGGCCGCCACGCGCACTCCGATCCGGCCGAAACTCTTGGGCAGCCCGTTGCTGAGCTGTTTCCAAGCGCGTCCGCCATCGGTGGAGCGGAAAACGCCGGTCTTCTCACTGCCGGAAATAAACCGCCAGGGCTTGCGGTCGAATCGCCACATGGTCGCATAGAGAATATTGGGATTGTTGACGTCGATATCCAAATCCGCGCAGCCATGCTCGGCATCGATGTACAAAACTTTCTTCCATGTTTCGCCGCCATCGGTGGTCATGAAAACGCCGCGCTCTTCGTTGGGTCCGGTGTTGTGCCCCAGCGCGGCCACGTACGCGATATTTGTGTTCAGCGGGTTGATGACAATGCGCGAGATGTGGTGCGTGTCGCGCAGCCCGAGGTTGCGCCAGGTTTTTCCGCCGTCCAAAGTTTTGTAGACACCGTCGCCGAAAGAGACGCTGTTGCGCGCGTTCGCTTCGCCCGTGCCGACCCAAACCACATCGGAATTATTGGGATCGATGGCGATGTCGCCGATGGAAATGGTGGACTGGCGATCGAAAATTGGCGTCCACGTTGTGCCGCCGTTGACGGTCTTGAAAAGTCCGCCGGAAGCGGTGGCCGCATACACCATCGCCGGATTTCCGGGAATTCCCTCGACATCGGTAATTCGTCCGCCCATCGACGCCGGCCCGATGCTGCGGAATTCCAACCGCTCGAACAAGGCCGAGTCGAGAGCGTTGCGTCCACCTTCCGCGGGCGGTGGCGCGGCCAGCGCGGCGAGGGAAAGCAAAACGAGAATGGAGACAGTTTTTAGCAGCATGGTGGGAGGATATCACAGGCGCCGGCGCCAAATTGGTCCGTGGATTGCAATAGAACAGACGTGGAATGGACGCCTGGCGGAGTCAGTAACGACGTTGAAGATCGGCGTGGGGAGAGTGGAGGCAGTGGTTTCTCAGGCATGGGCTTCGGCGCGCCGCACCTCGGAATCGGAGGGATTGTCATTCTTCTCATTCTCAGCCTGGTGTTCCATCGCAATCTGTTTACGTTGTTTTCCGGTGGCGCAGCGCCTGAGCGGAGCGTGGCTGCATCCGATCCCGCTTCCAACGCGGCCCAAGATGCGCAGGTTCAATTCGTATCTTTTGTGCTCGATGACGTGCAAGGCACATGGCAGAATTTACTCCCGGCTCAAGCCAATCGGCAATACCGGCATGCCAAGCTGGTGCTTTTCCGCGACTCGATTGACTCCGCCTGCGGTCAAGCGCAAAGCGCAACAGGGCCGTTTTACTGTCCCGCCGACGAAAAGGTTTACCTCGATTTAGGCTTCTTTGATGAGCTGAAGAGCCGCTTCGGAGCTCCCGGGGAATTTGCGCAAGCGTACGTGATTGCCCACGAGATTGGCCATCATGTACAGAAACTGCTGGGAATCGAAGGCAGAGTGCAGCGCATGCGGCAGGCTGATCCCGCTGAAGCGAATCCATTGTCGGTGCGCTTGGAATTGCAGGCGGACTGCTTCGCCGGCGTGTGGGCGAAATCCACCGAGCAACGAAAAATCATCGGCCAGAGTGATGTGGACGCGGGATTACGAGCGGCCGCTTCGGTCGGCGACGACCGGCTCCAGAAGATGGCCACAGGGCACATCAGTCCTGAAAAATTCACTCACGGTACGTCGCGGCAACGCTCGGAGTCGTTTCGAACCGGATTGAATTCGGGTCAGATATCCGCATGCGACACGTTTGATACCGGCAGGTAACCCGCTCACCAAATGCCTGGGATCAAACGCTTCGTCCTCACCACGTAATCCTCATATTGTTGCCCAAACTTTTCCAACATCATCCGCTCTTCTGTACGAAGCCGCAAAACGAACATGAGCGTGAATACCACCAGACAACCGGCGCCGGCCACCCAATTCGCAAGAAGTAAGGCCTGAGCAAGAAGATATAAAAATATCGCAGTGTACATGGGGTGCCGGATGGATTTGTAAATTCCCGCAGTCACGAGCCGATGATTTTCCCGAAGCTCCAGACTGCTCGACCAGTTTGTGCCCAAATCGGCGTGGGCCCTGTAAAACAGCCAAAGCGAAATAACGAGGCACGCGACGCCGCTCCAGAACGGCAGCAGCCCAAGCGGATAGTCGGCAAACGCCAACAGCGGCGATAGCATGAACATCAACGGAAGAATGAACCCGGTGATCGCCATCAAAACCAAAAGAGTTTTTTCCAGCGCACCCTTGCGGCTCTCGGCGATCTTGGTTTCTTTGCTCCGCCTATCGTGCGGAACGCGAATCGCGACGCAGATCATCATGCCCACCAGAAACACTGTTTTGCCGATCCACAGATTCATCAATCAACTTCAATATACTCGGAGCGTTCTACCGGTAAGGTATATCATAGGGGTGGTGTATCCATGGCTGGCATAAACCCACGCATTACCGTTGAACCCGGCAAAATGGGGGGCAAGCCATGTATTCGTGGCCTGCGCTTCACGGTATACGATCTCGCATCTTATCTCGCATCCGGAATGACGGAGGATGAGATACTGAAAGATTTCCCCTACCTGGAGAAGGAAGACTTCCAAGCAGTTTACGAATTCTTCGCGAGTATTCCGGAAAGGATCGCGGTGCTTGAAGCTTCTCGTTGACGAGAACCTTGCGCCCAAGCTAGTCAGCGAACTTGCCGATCTATTCCCCGATTCGATTCACGTCAGACCTGCCGAACTGGGCAGCACTCCCGATACAGTCATATGGGAATACGCGAAGGAACATGGGTTCACATTTGACGAAAGACAAGGATTTTGCGAGTCTGAGCATCACCTGGGGCGCTCCGCCGAAGGTGATCCTGCTGCAAACCGGCAACTGTTCGACTGCGACGATCGAGCGCATTGTCCGAGACAACGCCATTCGATTCTCTGATTTCGAAAACGATACCAGGCGCAGCCTGCTCATTCTGAAGTAGCGATCGCGCAGTCGGCGCTGAAGTGTTTCGGGTTTCTGGCGCGCCCGGAGGGACTCGAACCCCCGGCCTATTGGTTCGAAGCCAATTTGATCTATTGCAACGGCCCATTGTAATTAATGACCTGCAGGTGTGGCGAAGTCAACTGCTGGTCAGAATTTGACAGGATTCGCCCGGCGATCTGCTCCGTGACTTCCCGCATCCGCTCGTAATCCTGATGCGTATAGCGGTCGGTCATTTCGGCGCTGCCATGACCCATTAGAGCCATTCGGTCATGGACCGATGCACCGAGCGTCTTTGTGAGCGTCGCGTGAGTGTGGCGAAACGTGTGCCACGTGACCCAACTAAGGTTGAGATCATGCGGGAGCCTCCGAAAGACGTGTTTGACGACCGTATTATCACTGATCGGTTTGCCATCACATTTGCCCTTCTCATTCGCAAACACCGGCTCTTCGTCGTTCTTATATTTGGCTGTCTTCCGCAGTGCTGCGAGCGCTTCCTGCACGGCCTTTGGCATCGGCAAATTCCGCTTCCGCTTCTGCGTCTTGAGCGTACCGCGTTCATTGTAGTAGTAGTGTTCGCGGACGGCGATGCACCATGGAGGAACAACATCAGCGCCGCGGAGGGATCGCCACTCGTTGCTGAGATTGACGTGCGCCCATTTCAGGCCGCGTAGTTCACTCACATTCATGCTGAGCGTAATCGCACACAGCACCATCTGTTTGATCAACTCGGGCAGGGCGCTAATAAGCACCGTGCACTGGTCCCATGTTAATGCCCGCGCCGGGCGCACTGGCTGCTCGTCGGGTAGTTCAACCAGAGAAAACGGATTGTCGCCGCTGGCCACTTGCAGTTTCTTGGCATAGCTGAAGATTGCTGAACCCACGATCCGAACTGACTTCGCCGTCTTTCCGGACTTTCCTTGGCGCAGCACGTTATCGATTACAGCCTGTGCGTCTTCGGCGTGGAGGTCACAGATTCGCACATGGCCGATCTGTCCAGCGAGCCAACACGTCCACAGGCTCTGATACTGCATCCTAGTGGCTAGTTTCAGCATCTTGCGGTCGATCTTGTGGGGTTTATACTTGTTGCTCCAAAACTCAGTAAAAGTCATGGTTGAGCGCGGCAACACGACACGCTTGTCCAGGGGCTGTAAATAATGCTCGTAGGCGATGCGCTCCGCCTGCCTCTTCGTCCAACGTCCAGCACCGACAGACGCTCCTATTCGGACGGTTCGCCTTTCACCTACCTCTTTGCGCTTCTCGGGATCCCATCTGTATTCCCGAAATGTAAGAAGCCAACTTCCGTTCTCTGGACGCAACCATCCATTACGTTGTC
>DATDHK010000403.1:0-5577 GCA_036521635.1 Bryobacteraceae bacterium
GAGGCCATTGGATCACTAGGTGCTAAAGAACCCAATAGATTTCCTGATGCTGATAGGGGTCTACCTAGTGTTCCTGAAGAAATAGAAGAACCTCTCTTTACAGAATCAATTGGTGAGCCTTTCAACGAGGGTGAGATGCTAGCTAATCATGAGAACAGGACAGAGGACATTGCTGATAACATTGTTGAATCTGCTAGTAATGGTCCCAAGGAGTCTGTCAAGTCTGCTAAGATTCCTAGCACCAGCAAGTGGGTGCCTAAGTCTAAAGTCAAGGTTGTGCAAGCAACTAAGACTAACTTAGGCAAACATAAGTTTGTGCCTAGGAATGGCATGCCTAATTTACATAACATGCCTGTGTTAGATTTATCTCATAAAGCATGTGGTGTAGATAACTGTATGTCTTGTGCTTTTAATGTTATGCATGCCTACTTCAATAGTAAACGTGCAGCTAGTAGTAAGACAGCTCCCCGTCAGCACATGAACAACACGGCTGTAAAGGAAGCGGCTGCCGCGCTCACTATACAAATGTGAGCCCAAGCCAATCGCCTGAGCACTTGACTAACGGTTCGCCAAGTGTTCCGCCTTTCGCGGCCGGGCTCGACTTCAACCGCTCTGTCTTGCCCGAGCCGGCGGTGGTGTCTATAATCGCTACTGTGCCGACGCCGGTTGACCCGCATGCCAGTGTCATCCGGCAGCTCATGGAAGGCCGCGAAGTCGAAGAGAATTTCCAGCGGCTATTTCAGACATATTACCCGGCCGTCTCCGGTTTTTTTGCGCGGAAGGGTTTCACTCACGACGAATGCCGGGACTTGGCGCAGGAGGTTTTTGTCGCCGTCTACGTGGGCATGGAGAACCTGCGAAGCGAGTCTGCTTTTGTGTCGTGGCTGTTTTCGACGGCGCGGCATATCGGCTTTCGACATCTCGATCGGCGGCGGAAATCTCTGGGCGCCGCGCCGGCTGCTTCCGGCGGAGCCGGCGAAGACGATCGCGGGAACGCGGTGGACCTGGCAGCGACATCCGATCCGGATCCTCTGCGCCGGGTGCTCGATCAAGAGAAGGTTACGGTTCTAAAGGAAGCTCTCGAGGCGCTGCCGGGCCGCGTGCAGGATTGTCTGCGGGCCCGCCTGGTGGAAGACCTGAGTTACCGCGAGATCGGCGAACGCCTGGGCATTAGCGAGAATACCGTCGCGGTTCACGTGCACCGCGGGGTCAAGACCATCAGGGCCCGGTTGAAGCTGTTCTTCGGCGAAGCGCCCTCGGGTGGCGGCTAACATGGAGAACAGCGAATTTGTTCGTTCGGTCCGGGAGGCATTCTGGCAAATGGATAACGGCGTGAAGCATCCTTCCGTCGAACAGCTCGCCCAAATGGTCCGGGGCGAATTGCCGGAGACGCATCGCCACGAGATCCAGGACCATTTGGAAACCTGCGCGGCCTGCCGTGAAACGTTGCAGGACTTCCAGCAGTTTCTCGCCGATTGCGATCGTCCCTCGGCCGGTGACTTGACCGAAGAGTATCGCGATCTCCAGCGGCGCATCCGCCGGGACAAACTCATGACCCTGGCCCCGCGCTGGGGCTCAATCGCGGCGGCAATTGTCCTGGCGCTGAGTCTGTCGTACGCCGGCTACAGAATGCTGACGCCATCCACCGGGCGCCTGCTCGCTCAGGCCAATCGCGAGCAGCGCAGTTTCCCATTCCGCATTGCCGGCGCGGCCTATGCGCCGGTCCGGCAGGAACGCGGCGGCGGTTCGGCGTTCGGCCAGTCGATACCTTTGTTGAAGGCCCAGACTCGCTTGGCTGAGGCCATCAGATCCAAACCCGACGACTCCGAATTGCTGCTGTTGCAAGGCGAAGCCGAAATGATCGCGCGCGACGTTCCCGCCGCCGTGCGGACCCTGGAGCGGACGCGCGACCTCGACCCCCGCAACCCCCGCGTGCTTGCCGCGCTCGGCGCCGCCTATGCTCTGCGGGGCGAGATGGCGCACCAGTATGAGGATTATCTAAAAGCAATAGACGCTCTCGGCCGCGCGCTCGCCATCCGGCCTGGCGATCTCGAAACAGTTTTCAACCTCGCCCTCGCGCTCGAACGTGCGCAGCTCAAGGATCGGGCCATCCAGAAATGGGAGGAGTACCTGAAGCTCGATCCCGCCAACGGCTGGGCCGGCGAAGCGCGCAGCCATTTGACGACGCTGCGGAGCGAGGTGAAAGTGCATGAGGAGGCCCGCGCCGGAATCTCCCGCGATCCGTCGCAATTTCTCGCGCAAGACGCCGCGGGTAAGCGGCTCGACGTCGAAGCCTATCTGGATGTGGCGATTTCGGAATGGCTTCCGCACGCCCGTCCCGGCGAAGCGGCGCAACAGGCGCTTGGCGCACTCGCCGCACGATTCCGGCAGCGCGGCGATTTGTGGCTGGAAGCGGTTTTCAACGCGCCGGCCAGCTTGCCTGCGCGTGAAGCGCTGGCCAGGGCCCGCGCCGAAAATATCGCCCAGAACTATGACGACGCTCTCGCTGCCGCTCTCGATGCCCAGCGCAGCTTTCGGCGCGAGGGTAACCGGCCCGGTGAGTTGCGCGCGCGCTTCGAAACCGTATTCGCTCTGCGCGGCGCCCTTCGCCACCAGGAATGCGCCGATGCGGCCGACGCCCTTCGCGGCGAGCTCGATGCGCTTCCGTACTTACAAATGCGTGCGCAGATCCGCATTCATAACGCAATCTGCGACCTGCGGCTGGGCCGCCTGGACGAGGCCGCGGAACTATTCCGCGAGGCCGGCCGCATCGCCGCCGGGCCGGGCTTTGCAAGCGTCGCCTTGGACGCCCAAAACCGGTATCTTTCCAGCCTGGGACAAACCGGGCTGCCATCCGAGTTCTTCGCCGCCGCCGAGCGATCGCTCGAGGACTTTTGGGGTGGCGGATCGGAATTTCAGTTATTGCACACCGTATTGGATGAACTGCGCGATCTAACGCGCCGCGCCGGTCAGAAATACGCTTCGTGGTATTTGGCGCAAAGCGGAGCTTGGGCCGCCGGTGTGGCCGCGAAGCCCGTATTGGAATCGATGGCGGTGGCCAACCTTACCGCCGCGGCGCAAGCCGTTGGCGAACGAAACGAGGTCGGCGAAAATCTGGAGCGGAGTATGCTGCTGGTCTCCAAGCTTCCGTCCGGTTACGGCCTGCAAGCTTACACCGCCATCGCGCGCGCGGAGCTGGGACTCGGAGAAATCGACGCCGCTCTGGCGCGTCTTGAAACCCTGCGCGCCGATCCCGAGCCAACCATCGACAGCGTGAACTACTACGCCGTACTGGGCGAAGCGTACCGTCACAAGGGTTTGCTGGCGCAAGCCGCCGCCGCTTTCCAGACCAGTATCGATCTCGCGACCAAGGGGCTGAAATCGGTGGAGCGCGAGCACGAGACGGCCGGCGTGCTGAGCGGCATGGAACAGAGCTACAAGGGCATGGTGGCCGTGTTGCTCGCGCAATCCGGCCGCGAAGCCGACGCGTTGCGGACATGGCGTTCCTTCCGTGCGCTCGACGCCGCGCGCGGAAGCGTCCCGGCGTTGCCCGACGCCACACCCGTCCTGCGGTTTGTCGAACTGATTGACAGTTTCGCCGCATGGTTCCAGCGTCAGGACCACGTGGTGATGCGCACTGTCGCGGCCCCCAAGGAAAATGTGGCCGCGCTCGCCGACCGGTTTCGCCGCGAGTGTGGCGATCCCGCGCGGTCCTTAACGTCCCTGCACGCGGACGCCCGGCAGCTCTACGATTGGATGATCGCGCCCTTCGCGGCGGAGTTCACCGACCGCGACCGCAGCTTCATCGTGGAGCTGGACGGCAGCCTCGCGGCGGTTCCGGTGCAAGCGCTGGCGTCGGGCGACGGCCGTTATCTGGGCGATCGTTTCTCGATCCTGGTCTCCTCCGGCTACGGCCAGCCGGCCAGTTCGGGGTTGGCCGCGAATTCGCGCGTGTTGGTGATTGCCAATGCCACCGTCAGCGGCGACAGCGCCGCCAGGTTTCCATCTCTGGCCGACAGCGCCCGCGAAGCCGCGGCCATCCGGGAATTCTTTCCCCGCAGCATTATGATTGAGGGCGCACAGGCGTCCGTGCCCCAGCTTCTGGGTTCGCTCCCGCAGGCCGACGCAGTCCACTTCGCGGGCCACGGATACACCACGTCGGACACCGGCGGTCTGCTGTTTGCCTCCAGAGATCCTGCCAAGAGAGATTACGAGATCCTGAAATCCGGAGAAATTGGACGCCAGGACTGGTCCCGCTGCCGGCTCGCCGTGCTTTCGGCCTGCGCCACCGCCGGCGGCGAAGCTGGAGTCCACAACCCCGACGGCCTGGTGCGCGCACTCACGCGGGCGGGCGTCTCGCGCGTTGTCGCCAGTCTTTGGAATGTCGATTCGGACGCAACCGCCACGTTGATGGCCGATTTTTACGCTTCGCTCGCCAAGGGAGAAAGTTATGGCGAGGCCCTGCATGGCGCCCAGACCAGCATTCGCAACCGCAGCGGTTGGGGCCATCCTTTTTATTGGGCGGGTTTTCAGTTGTTCGGAACAACCTAGTTGCCTTTTGGATAGTCTGTGGAAGATAGATCGGAAGTGGCGCGGCCTTCAGGCAACTGACTAGATCGAATCGAGGAGTCCTTATGACGGGTACTTTGTATGTATTTCTGCACGGCCTGACCGTTTCGCGGGAAAGATGGAACACGTTGGAAGTGGTGCTGCCGCAAGTACCCGGTCACGTCCTCAAGGCCGGTGGTTGGCTGGCGGAAACGCCGCTTCGAAATGAGGGTCTGTTCCAATTGCGTGGTGTGCGCACACCAGCCGGCCGCCCGCCCGGCGTGAGCTTCTCACAAAAGGATTTCACTGTCAGGCTGCCGGCCGGTTGTTCGTTGACCTCCCGCTACCGGGGCGCCACCTTGCTTCTTCCCAGTCCGGGGGAAATCCTCGGCCTGCGGTGCGCAACAGACTTGAACTACGTTGCTCAGACCATCGCCGCTCCCCAGATCCCGTTCAAGAAGCTGGCCTCGGTCGTGGTCCTCGTTTATCCCTACCGGGATGACAATGAGGTCCAGCTCGATGGTCACTACTGGCAACCCACGGTTACCGGACAAGCCATGAGCCTGCACATCATTTCGACCTCTGAAGAACCCGAAGGACTGGAGCACGAACAGGAAACGGAATACGTCATGGGTGAGCTTGTCCGCAACTATCCGGGGCTCAAGTTCAATCCCGACAGGCCGCTTCCCGCAATGTGGATGGACCCGAGCGATCAAAACTACGGAGACCTTGGGCCCCGCAAAGCTCTTGGGGAATCCATCGTCACGCAAACCAATAAGTTCGCTTTTCTACAGGCCGAACTCGAGGATCCCGCCGCCAGAGCCGCCCGGATAGCCCTATTGGGCCGCTTGCATCAGGCGAGACAATCCATCAAATCCCTTTGGCAATGGCCGGACGCGCTGAGTGCCAGCGCGTCGAACTGTCCCCCCGTCACCCTTACGCCTTGATAAACACGGAGTGAAAAAATGGCAATAACGAAAGAGATGGAACAAATCAGGCAGAATCTGCTGCGCCGCTTTTTTCAGCCTT
>DATDHK010000404.1:0-6778 GCA_036521635.1 Bryobacteraceae bacterium
GGTCCGTAATGTTGAATTCCGAATTTACACGCCGATTAACAATCGGCGGCAGGTTACCAACCTGCCCTACAATGAGGTTTTAATCATGCCGCAACCGGACGACCGCCGCGAAACCGAAACCGTACACGTCGACGGCGGCAATGAAACGGATATCAGTCCGCCGCGCGGCCACGCCTTTCCGATCGTAGGCATCGGCGCCTCAGCCGGCGGATTGGACGCCTTCATGGGATTGCTGCAGGACCTGCCGAACAACACCGGCATGGCATTTGTGCTGGTTCAACATCTCGATCCGCATCACGGCAGCCAGCTTCCCGAGATTCTCTCGGCGTCCACCGGCATGCCGGTTCGAACGGTGGAAGACGGCATGCATGTGCGCCCCGACGAAGTGTTCGTCATCCCGCCCAACACCACCATGATTCTCGAAGACGGCGTTTTGCGTCTCGATGACCGCAAGCCCGGCTTGCATTTGCCCATCGATGCTTTCTTCGAATCGCTGGCCCGCGTGCAAGGCGGCCGCGCGATCGCGATCGTGCTTTCCGGAAACGCGTCCGACGGAAGCCAGGGAGTGAAAGCGGTCAAGGCGGAATGCGGATTGACGTTCGCGCAAGACGAAGCCTCCGCGCAGCATATCGGCATGCCGCGCAACGCCATCGCCACCGGCGCAATCGACTACGTGCTGCCGCCTACCGCGATCGCCCGCGAGCTGATCCATCTCAGCCAGCATCCGTTTGTCTTCCCGCCGCCGCCGAACGAAGCCGGCGAGGAAATTCTGCCGGACGGAAATGGCGAGCTCAAGAAGATTTTCCGTGTGTTGCGTCAAAACGCCAAAGTCGACTTCAGCCACTATAAGCGCAATACGGTCCGTCGCCGGATCGGCCGCCGCATGATTGTCAGCCGCGTTGGGACCATCGCCGAATATGCGCAACTGCTGCAGGAACGCCCGGATGAAGTGCGCGAGCTGTATCGCGATCTGCTCATCAGCGTCACCAATTTCTTTCGGGACCCGGACGTGTTCGGCGTGCTTGCCAACCTGCTCAGGGACCTGATCGCTAGCCGCGACGCGGCCGAGCCTTTTCGCGTTTGGGTTCCCGGCTGCGCAACCGGCGAGGAAGCGTACTCGCTTGCGATATGCCTGAAGGAATTGCTGGACGACATGGAGTTGAACACGCCGGTCCAGCTTTTCGCCACCGACATCAGCGACAGCGGACTCGATCGCGCCCGGGCGGGACTGTATCCGGATCTCATCGCCCAGGATGTGTCGCCGGAACGGCTGCGCCGCTTCTTCGTCCGCGTCGATCGCGGATTTCAAATCAGCAAAGCCATTCGCGAAAGCTGCGTTTTTGCCCGGCAGGATGTAATCGACGATCCTCCCTTTGCGCATACCGATCTCATCAGTTGCCGGAATCTGCTGATCTACCTGGACTCGGTGCTGCAACGTAGAGTCTTGCCGATTTTTCATTACAGCCTGAATCCCACCGGATTGCTGCTGTTGGGAAACGCGGAATCCATCGCGGCGGCCAGCGACCTCTTCTCGGCCATCGATAAGCAACACCGCATCTACGGGCGGAAACCGGGTCCCCCGCAGCTCACTTTCAATCCCGCGCCTGACCGCGACCGCGAAAAAACCGATCCCGTGAAAGTACGGACGACCCTCACCGCTCCGGAGCTACAGAAGAAGGCCGATCTCATTATTCAGAGCAGATACGCGCCTGCGGCGGTGGTGGTCGACTCCGATCTGGAGATCCTGCACTTCCGCGGGCAGACCGGATTTTATCTGGCGCCTGCCGCCGGCGAAGCAACCTTAAGCGTGCTCCCGATGGCGCGCGAAGGCCTGACGGCTCCGTTACGCAAGGCCCTGAGAGCCGCTGCCGAGCGGAAGATTCCAGTTCGGGATACGGGCATTACCGTGGAAAGTCAGGGCGAGCGCCGCGAGATCAACCTGGAAGTTACGCCGATTGCCGGCGCATCCCCGGGCGAGCGATACTACCTCATCGTATTTGAAGAGGCTCCCGCCAAAGTGGGCGCTGCCCGGCCGGCCGTCAGGGCCGTGAAGGGGGCGAAGCGCGCAGCCGCACCCGAAGGCCAGGTGGGCGAGCTTCAACAGCAGCTCAGTGAAATACGCGAATCGCTCCGCAACACAAAAGAAGAATACGAAGCCCACTCCGAAGAGCTACGGGCTGCCAATGAAGAGGTCCGCAGCGCCAACGAGGAGCTGCAAAGCAGCAACGAGGAGCTGAGCACCACCAAGGAAGAACTTCAAAGCGCCAACGAAGAGCTGACCACGCTCAATGAAGAGCTGCAAAACCGGAATCAGGAATCGAGCACGCTCAACAGCGATCTCCTGAACCTGCTCAGCGCCGTCGACATTCCTTTCCTGATGGTGGACGACCAACTCCGCCTCAGACGGTTTAGCGCGGCCGCGGAGACGGTGCTGGATCTGAAACCGATGGATATCGGGCATCCGGTGACCCATATTCATCGCGGCGTGGATCTCACTGATTTCGGCCCTCCGATCCGCAGCGTGGTGGAGACGCTGGGCGTGAAGCAGTGGGACCTTCAGGACAAGGGCGGGCGCTGGTTCTCGGCGACCATCCGGCCCTATCGCACCGCCGATAACCGGATCACCGGCGCTGTGATCGTGTTCGTGGATATCGATCCGCTCAAGCGCGCGCTACGGGCGGCCGAACAGGCCCGGGACTACGCCGAAGGCATGATCGACACGGTGCGCGAGCCGCTGCTGGTGCTGAACGGCGATCTGCGGATCCAACGCGCCACGCCGGCTTTCTACAAAACGTTCCGCGTCTCCCGCGGCGAGACCGAAGGCCGGTTGCTCTACGACGTCGGGAACGGCCAATGGAATCTTCCCCGCCTGCGGGAGCTGCTCGGCGCGGCTCTGTTTCGCAATGAGTCTTTTCACGATTTCGAAATCGAACGCGACTTTCCGTATTTGGGAAAGCGCACCATGCGGCTGAACGCGCGGCGAATTTCGCGCGATGACGACGACGATCGCAGCGTGCTGCTGGCGATAGAAGATGTCACCCAACGCCGCGAAGAAGCCGAAGTGCGTTATCAACGTCTGTTTGAAACCGCTAAGGACGGCATACTGCTGTTCGATGCGGAAACGGAGAAACTCACCGATGTGAATCCCGCCTTTCTGGAATTTACCGATTATGGCCGCGAGCAGTTCATCGGTTACCGCTTATCGGAAATGGGGTCCTTCCGCGACGCGCGGGAGGCCTTCCGAATTGTGAGCGAGACCCGTTTGCAGGAGGTGGTCCGGCGCGAGGACCTGAGCCTGATCACCATCGATGGACGCCGCATTGAAGCGGAGCTGGTGGCGAACCGTTACCAGGTCGGTGGCCAGCAAGTGGTTCAGGTAAACCTGCGCGACGTTACCAAGAGGAACCGCGCCGTCCAGGATCTTCGGGAAAGCGAGGAGCGCTTCCGGCTCCTGGTCGGCAGCGTTCGGGACTACGCCTTGTTTCA
Source organism: Bryobacteraceae bacterium (assembly GCA_036521635.1). Lineage (GTDB taxonomy): Bacteria > Acidobacteriota > Terriglobia > Bryobacterales > Bryobacteraceae > Palsa-89. The sequence goes on from DATDHK010000404.1 coordinate 3,487, forward strand.
AATGGACCCGGGCGGACGCATCATGAGCTGGAATTCCGGAGCTGAGCGGCTGCTGGGCTATAGCGAGCGCGAAATAATGGGCCAGCCGGCCGTGCGGTTGTTCACGCCGGAAGACGCGGCGCAAGGGGCGGCGGCCCAGGAACTGGAAGCGGCCCGGACCACTGGCGGCGCGGAAGACGAGCGTTGGCACATTCGCAAAGATGGAAGCCGGTTTTTCGCCAGCGGCGTGGTGACCACGGTCCGCGACGTAGCCGGCAACCTGCACGGATTCGCCAAAGTGATGCGCGATATCACGAGCCGGAAAAAAGCCGAGGAACAGTTGCAGCAGCAAGCTCAATTGCTGGAGCTGGCTCAGGACATCATCATGGTTCGCGGACTGGATGGCAGAATTTTGTTTTGGAACAGTGCGGCCTCGGAGATTTACGGTTGGAGCGTTGCGGAGGCGCTCGGCCAGTTCGCCCACGAATTACTGCACCCCGTGTTTCCCGAGCCTCTGTCGAATATCGAGGCCGTGCTGTTCAGCAAAAATCGTTGGGAAGGAGAGCTCGTCCACACGCGGCGCGATGGCACTCAACTAACGGTGTGGAGCCGCTGGGCCCTGCAATTCGACTCGTGCGCAAAACCGGTTGGCATCCTGGAGATCAATAGCGACATCACCGCCCGGAAGCGCGCCGACGAACAACTGCGCGCCTCACTCCGGGAAAAAGAAGTTCTGCTCAAGGAAATCCACCACCGGGTGAAGAACAATCTGCAGGTCATCGCCAGCCTGCTCAGTCTACAGTCGGAGCATATTACCGATTCGAAAGTTCTGGCGATGCTGGAAGAGATGAACAATCGCGTGCGCTCCATCGCGGCCATTCACGAGATGCTGTATAGGTCGGCCGATTTGTCGCGCATCCATTTAGGGAGCTACCTGAATACCATCGCCCGCGACCTGAGCTGGTTCTTTTCCGACCGCGCCGGCAAAGTCCAGGTGAACGTCGACTCGGGGCCTGTGTTTCTGGACATTACCAAGGCCGCGCCCTGCGGGCTAATCGTCAACGAGCTTTTGTCCAACAGTTTCCAACACGCCTTTCCCGAAAACCGCGAAGGCGTGATTACCGTTTCGTTCCGCTGCCCGGAGGAGGAATGCGTGCTCGAAATCTCCGACAACGGCGTGGGCATGCCGGCGAAATTGGACCCGCAAAACGCAACGTCCATGGGATTGCAATTGCTGGGGCTGCTGGTGCAGCAGCTCAAAGGCAAACTGGAAATCGATCGCAGCGCGGGGACCCGCTTCAAAATCACCTTCGCCCCCAAACCGGTGTAATTGTGGGGCAGGATGGCATCCTGCCGCCGATTGGCAATCGGCGCGTCCGGTGAAGCGTTCCAAGCAACAAGCCGATTTAACAATCGGCGGCAGGTTATCAACCTGCTCCACAATACATACCAAGCTATCATGGATGCGGAACGAACCATGCGCCTATATGTGCTTCCCTTTGTTCTCGCGCTGGCCATGCCGGCACAGCCTCCTCCGCCCCTGCATCCGCGCCCGGAAGTGGACTCGGAGGACGTGCGGCTTCCAAACGGCAAGCTGCAGCGTGACGAGATACTCAAGGCCGACTTTCAGAAATCGCTGGAGGACGCGCGTGCGCTCTCCAAGCTCGCCGACGAGCTGAAGCTGGCTTTGGAGAAGAACGATCGCTACGTGCTTTCCATCCCCACGCTGAAGAAGACGGAAGAAATCGAACGGCTCGCCAAGCGAATCCGCGACAGACTCAAGCATTGAGTGTGTTACGCTGGAGCGTTTAGCTGCCATGGCCTCCACACGCGAAAAAGCCCAATTGATGAGCGCATCCGAGATCGACCGCACGCTGGTCCGGCTGGCGCACGAGATTCTGGAAAAGACCGAAGACCTCAGCCGCTTGGCCTTCATCGGCATCCGGCGCCGGGGCGTGCCGCTGGCCATGCGGCTGGCGGAAAAAATCAAGAATCTCGAAAAGTTAACGATCCCGGTCGGACTGCTGGACATCAATCTCTACCGTGACGATCTTTCCACCGTGTCGGAAAAACCGGTGCACAGCGCCACTGAGATCAACTTCCCCATCACCGGAAAAGACATTATCCTGATGGACGACGTGCTCTATACCGGCCGCACCATCCGAGCCGCTCTCGACGCACTCTTCGACAAAGGACGGCCCGCGCGCGTGCAGTTGCTGGTGCTGATCGATCGCGGCTGGCGCGAGCTGCCCATCGAAGCGCGCTACGTGGGGCGCATGGTGCAGACCAGCGCCAGCGAGATCATCGAAGTAAAATTCCAGGAAGTGGATCAGATGGAGAAAGTATTGCTCGTGGAAAAAGCGTAGGACGCCAGCCATGCCGGGCGGATTGCTGGGAATCGAATCGCTCGACCGGGTCGAGATCGAAGCCATCCTCGACCGGGCGAAGAATTTTCAGCCACAGCAGTCCGAGGGCCGTAGGGATGTCCTGCGCGGGCGGATGATCGTAAACCTGTTCTTCGAAGCCTCCACCCGCACCCGCACCAGTTTTGAAATTGCAGCCAAGCGGCTGGGCGCGGACGCCATTTCGATCACGGCGTCAGGCTCGAGCGTCGACAAGGGTGAATCGCTTGTGGATACATTGAACACGCTGGGCGCCATGCATCCGGACGCGATTGTGATGCGGCACGCAGCTTCCGGCGCTCCCCATTTTCTGGCGCGGCATCTGCCCACTCCAATCATCAACGCCGGCGACGGCACGCACGAGCATCCCACGCAAGCATTGTTGGACGCGCGCACGATCCTGGACCGCCGTCCGTCGCTCGAAGGCTTGCGGGCGACCATTATCGGCGACATCGTTTCCGCCTGGTCGGTTGAAGCTTGCAACCAAGCCGATCTCTACGGGGTCGGCAGCATTCATGAAGACAATTGGAATTGTAGTCGTGGCTGATTTTGCAGCCAAAGCGGTGGCCGGGCTGCCACCCGCAACGATGACCGACACCTGGCGATTAGCCAATTCAGTGGCCAGTGTCGGCAATCGAGCGATCTGATTTTCTGCCCAGCGATATTCAATCGCCACATTCTGGCCCTCGACGTAGCCAGTTTCCTTCAAGCTCTGCCGGAATGCGTTCACTTGGGACGCATAAGGCTCCAGCGAGGCGCTATGGAGAAATCCGATCAACGGCATTCCCGGCCGCTGTGCACGAGCAGCGAGTGGCCAGGTAGCTGCACTGCCAACGAGTGCAATGAATTCACGCCGCCTCATTGAGCTTCCTCAGGCAGAGGTCCTTTGCAACCCTAGCACATCACCGAGC
>DATDHK010000405.1:0-3257 GCA_036521635.1 Bryobacteraceae bacterium
CGCCCATTCCGCAAACGCAAACGCCCATTCCGAGCCGCGACCGTGAGGGAGCGGTTGCTAGCATTTTCAAAACCCACGGCGCGGAGGGCCAACCCCGTCTGTTCGCCGCCGACACGCCCTCCTCTATCGCCGACGAAATCCGCAACTGGGCGTCGAAGCCGGTGATCAGCGTGATCACGCCGGTCTACAACATCGAAGGACCCTATCTGCGGCGCTGCATCGACTCCGTACGCGCGCAATATTATCCATTCTGGGAACTGTGCCTATGCGATGACGGCTCCACATCGCCGGACACTTTAGAGGTTTTGGAAAGCTACCGCGGAATCGATCCGCGGATCAAGATTGTCGCTCACGAAAAGAACCAGGGCATCGCCGCGGCATCCAATCGCGCGGTAGAGATTTCGACCGGCGATTACGTCGCGATGCTCGACAACGACGATGAGCTTGCGCCCAAAGCGCTCTACGAAGTGGCGAAGGCCATCCAGTCAAATCCGGAAATCGATTTGCTCTACACCGACGAAGACAAGCTGGACGACAGCGGCGAATTTGTCGACCACTTCTGCAAGCCGGACTGGTCGCCAGATCATCTTTTGTCGGTGATGTACTTGCTGCATCTGCTGGTGGTCCGCAAGGATCTCTTCTACGAAGTGGGCGGTTTTCGGCCGGAATTCAGCGGCGCGCAAGATTACGATCTGGCGTTGCGGCTCTCCACTCGCGCGCAATCCATCCATCACGTCCCCAGGATTTTGTACCACTGGCGCAAGATTCGCGGATCGGCCGCGGAACTGGTGGATGCCAAGCCGGAAGCGTTGGATGCAGGCCGCCGCGCACTGGAAGATCACCTGGACCGCAACGGCATCGAGGGCGAAGTGGAATTCGGGCAGATCGAGGGAACGTTCCGCGTACGCTACCGCATCCGCGAGTACCCGTTGGCGTCGCTGTGCATCATGGCCAGTAACAACCACTCGACGGTGGAGGGCAGGGGCGACATCGACCTGCTCGAGAACTTCGTCAAGAGCATTGTTGCGAAGACCGATTATCCGAACTACGAGATAGTGGTGATCGAAAACGAACCCAACGTGCCATTCAACTTCGCGAAGAAGGCGAATTTTGCATTCCGCCAGGCGCGCGGACGCCACATCGTCCTGCTGAACGACGACATGGAAGTGATTTCCGAAGAATGGTTGAGCGCCATGATCGAGTTTACGCAGCAGCCCAGAGTGGGCGTTGTCGGTGCGCGGCTGCTCTTCCCAGACGACCGCATTCAACACGTCGGCGTCGTATTGGGAGTGAATCAGGGCGCGGCGCACGCGTTTCACGGATTCCCCGCCGGCTTCGTTGGCTACAACGCGTACACGCATGTGATCCGCAATTATTCAGCCGTCACCGCGGCCTGCATGGCCACGCGCATCGACGTCATCGAAGCCACCGGCGGATTCGACGAGCGATTCGCGATCGATTACAACGACATCGATTTTTGCCTCAAGGCGATCCAACAAGGCTACGACATCGTCTATACCCCCTACGCCGAGTTGTATCATTTTGAAGGCACATCCATCCGTCGAAAGAGCCAGGATCCGCGCGAGGTGGAACTGTTTCAACAGCGCTGGTCCGGCTTCGTGGAGCGCGATCCTTTTTATAATCCGAACCTCACTCGAACCCGTGCGGATTTTGCAATAGACCCGCGCGCATCGGGATGGCCGAGCACCGGCAAGCAATCTGTAGCGCGTCGTAAATAGCGGCTCGGCCCTTATAATATCGTTTGGACCCAACCGCTTCATCCGATCTTGATTTCATCGAAAAACACCGCCTGGTCTGGTCGCAACGGCCCGAGTTGCGGGCCGTCTATCACGAATTCTTTGCGCGGTTGCTTGGCGCGATCGGGGACCGGAAGCCTGTTGTGGAGTTAGGCGCCGGACCGGGATTTTTCAAGGAGCACTGCCCCAGCCTGATTTCGACCGACGTGATTCTGACCAGTTGGTTGGATGTGGTGTGCGACGGCTGCGCGCTGCCGTTTCCGCCGGGGTCGGTTGGCGCGTTCGTTTTTCTGGACGTCCTGCACCATCTGCCGCACCCGTTGGATTTCCTTGCCGAAGCCGGCCGCGCGCTCGTCCCCGGAGGCGTAGTTGCAATGATCGAGCCGTGGATCACGCCGGCCTCCTATTTGCTTTACCGCTACTTTCATCAGGAAGACTGCACGCTGCGAATCGACATCAGCAATCCTTTCGATTCCAGCGGAAAAAAGGCGTTCGATGGAAATGCCACGATTCCTTATAATCTGGTCCGGCACTGTTCCGAGGCCGCGGCCACGCCGCTGAAGTTAGTCAGGTTCGAGCGATTTCTCGGGCTTCCTTATTTGGCGACGTTGGGTTTTAAGCGCGCTCGTCCGTTGCCGGCGGGGCTGATCGGAGCCGCGCGGGCGTGCGAGAAAATGCTCGGTCCAGTGGGGCGCTGGAATGCCACCCGGGCGCTGATGGTGTGGCAGAAGCCGGGTTAAGAGTTAGAATGGGGGTCTCGGGGAATATCGCAGTATGTGGCACGGCGACTATCGCTTTCTACTGAAGAACCTTATCCTCAAGGATTTTCGAATCCGCTACCGCAACATGTCGCTGGGCGTTTTTTGGTCCTTGCTGAATCCGCTGGTGATGCTGGGAGTGTTCACGTTCGTCTTCACACAGGTGATGGGAAACAACACTCCGCATTTCGCGGTGTTCCTGCTCTGCGGACTGGTGCCGTTCAATTTTTTTAGCGGCGCTTGGGCGGCGGGCACCGGCTCCATGGTGGATAACGCGAGCCTGGTAAAACGCGTCGCGCTTCCACGCGAATTGATCCCCATCACCAGTGTTCTTTCCAGTTGCGTACACCTGATCATTCAGATCGGACTTCTTCTGATCATCGTCTTGCTGTCGGGAATACACGTCAATGTGTACTGGGCGTGGTTGCCGGCGATCTGGGCGTTGGAAATCGTATTCGTCTGTGGGCTCGCCCTGCTTTTTTCCGCGCTGAACGTTTACGTCCGCGACACGCGTTACGTGGTGGACTCGGCCAATACCGTATTGTTCTGGCTGGTGCCCATTTTTTATTCGTTCGCGATCATCCCGCAACGTTTCAAGGATATCTACCGGTGGAACCCGATTGCCGCTCTGGTGCTGGCGATGCGCGACATTTTGCTGGAGGCCAAACCTCCGGAGAATACGCTGCTGATCAAACTTACACTCGGGTCGCTGGCTTGCTTCGTGGCCGGCCTGCTTGTGTTT
>DATDHK010000406.1:0-5165 GCA_036521635.1 Bryobacteraceae bacterium
GGGCCAGGCCGCGATGGCGGAGCGTCATATCCAGCAATTTTCGATAGGACTCGCGCAGCCGGCCGAACTGGTGGTTGAAGGCGTGATGCAGTTTCCAGAAGACGTCGGGAGCGTGGTTGGTGGCCGGTGGACGGTGGTTGGTGGACGGTGATTCGTGGCCGGTGGCGTGTCCCAGTAGATCTTCAGCTTCGGATTGGTAGCGGTCTACTTCGCCGGCCAACAGAAACCGGACCATGGTCGGCACTAGCGTGCGCGACAGCAAGTACGACGCCATGATCGCTAGCACTACGGCCGCGGCTAGCGGAGTGAATAGAAATTTCGCCGCTCCTTTTAGGAAAACTACGGGAACGAAGACGATGCAGAGGCACAATGTGGAGACGAACGCCGGGACCGCGATCTGCTGCGCGCCATCCAGGATTGCTTGAATGATGGGCTTCCGCTGCGCCAGATTGCGATGGATATTTTCGATTTCGACCGTCGCATCGTCCACCAGAATGCCGACTGCCAGCGCCATGCCGCCCAGGGTCATCACGTTGATGGTCTGGTTGCAAAGATACAGCACGATCAGCGACGTCAGAATTGACAGCGGAATGGAGATGCAGACAATCAGAGTGCTGCGCCAGCTTCCCAGAAAGAGCAGAATCATGATGCCGGTGAGCACCGCCGCAATGACGCCTTCGCGCACAACGGAATCGATTGCCGCACGCACAAACACGGACTGGTCGAACATAAACTTCACGTTCAAACCTTCGGGAAGCGTAGCGAGAATACGCGGCAGGGCGTTCTTCACTTTTGCCACGATGTCTAATGTCGAAGCGCCACCGCTTTTCAAAACGGTGATGAGCGTGGAGCGGCGTCCGTCCTGACGCACGATGTTATTTTGGACCGCGTATCCATCGCGCACCTGGGCAACGTCGCGCACATATATTGTTGCGCCGTGGGCCTGCTTCACCGGTAAATCGTTGAGCGCCGCCAGCAGCTCCGGGCTGCTGTTCAGCCGCACGTTGTATTCGCGATCGCCCATGCGAGCCACGCCCGCCGGCAGCATCAGGTTCTGCGCGTTGATCGCGCTGGCCACATCCGTTGCCGAAAGATTATTGGCGAACAACGCTTTCGGATCGAGATCCACCATGATCTGCCGGGGCTTTCCGCCGTAGGGCAGCGGCAACGACGCGCCTTGCACGGTAGCCATTTGGGTGCGGATGAAGTTCAGGCCGTAGTCGTAAATCTCCTGCTCCGACATTCTGGGGCTGCTCACGCCCAACTGCAAAATCGGCACACTGGACGCGTTGTAGCGCATCAGAAACGGGGGGAACAGGCCGGGCGGAAGCACGCGCAGCACGGACTGCGTGGACGCGGAGATCTGCGCCAGGGCCGCTTCGATGCGCGCATCCGGGTGGAAGAAAATCCGCAAGACGCTGGTGCCGTTTACGGACTGCGACTCCATGTGCTCGATGTCGTTCACCGTGGTGGTCAGGCCGCGCTCGCTCACGGTGGCGATGCGCTTGGCCATGTCTTCGGCCGAGATGCCGGTGTAGCTCCAGATGACGTTGACGATGGGGATATTGATTTCCGGAAAAATGTCGGTGGGCATGCGCACGATGGCGAGGCCGCCGAGCAGGACGATCATCAGCGACATTACGACGAATGTATAAGGCCGCCGGAGGGCCAGCCGGACGATCCACATGAAGTTCCAGTCTACAAGGAATGCGGGGGACACATTGAACACGGGGAACACAAGGAATACGAGGAATACCGGAGCGTAATCTTTCCGAGCGGCAGGCCGATTACCAATCGGCCGCAGGATGCCATCCTGCCCCACATCTGCTCACCACATGTGATAGTAACCGGCGCGGCTCGCTAGTTCTATGGGGACGGAGAATAGTTCCGTTAGCCTTTCGGGAGTTAGCAAGGCTGACTTGTCTCCGTCGGCGAAGACGCGGCCGTTTTTGAGAAAGATTACGCGGCCGATTTCGGGAATTATGTCGGGGAGATGGTGCGTCACGAGCAGGATGCCGGTGCCGGATTGGGCCAGCTTGCGCAAGATGGCTCGCAGCTCGAAGGCCGCGCGGAGATCCAGACTGTTGGCGGGTTCGTCCAGCAAGAGCGCCAGCGGATGGTGCACCAAAGCGCGGCCGATTAGAACGCGGCGGCTTTCACCGGAAGAAACGGCATCCATTTCGCGATCCGCCAGATGCGGGATTTCAAGCAGGTCCAGGACCGCGCCCGCTTTTTCGCGCATTGACGCGGTGACGCGATGGTAGGGCTGGAGGCCGATGCTGCTGAAGAATCCCGAAAGAACAACTTCGAGGCCGGTGATGTTGCGCGTAGAGGCGGCGATCAAATCGTTGGTGACTATTCCAAGAAGCTTGCGGAGCTCGAAGACGTTCCAGGAATCGTGGCCGAGAATGGCGATCGACGAGCCGGCGCGGGCTAGAGGATAACATTCGCGCGTGATGGTTTTGACCAGCGTCGATTTTCCGCAGCCGTTCGGGCCCAGGATGGCGACGTGCTCGCCGGCGCGGATGCGCAGAGTCACGTCGTCGAGAACTATTTTGCCGCCGCGCATTACCGAGATATGTTGGAAATCGAGGAGCGGCGCGGGCGGTGGCTTCAAGGGGTAAGTGTAACGTAAGTCGCAAGCTTATTTTCTTGACCTTACACGAATTCGCGAAACATCCGGTAACGTAAGCGAGTCTAATGGCAGGACGATTGCAAGTATCTCGAAACGTCGCCGCGTCTTTTTGCTTACAGCGAACGTCTTGTTGTGTGGAGGGGTCCTTGAAAACACTTAAGAAAACTTTGTCCGGGCTAGGAATGCTCATGCTGGCGCTGGTGTGTTGTTTGGACACAGCGAGCGCGCAAACATTGACGGCTAGTCCGTCGTCAATTACGTTCAACACGCCCTCCGGGGTGACGCCGCCGTCGCAGATGCTGACCATCTCCTCGACTAGCACGACGCCTCTCGTCCTGACGACATTTTCGGCCGGCAATTGGCTTCAAGCAACTCCGACAACTGGAAACACGCCGCTCAACGTCATCGTATCGGTGGGGCCGAACGCGCCGACATCGGGTAACAACGCCGCCTTCATCAACGTCGCCAACTCGAATGCTCCAGGCACTGTTTTACTTCAAATAAACGTCAATCTGATCATCGGCGGCACGCCGGGCGCGCTTAGCGTCAATGTCAATCCGGTGAACTTTTCATTAGCTCCGGGCAGCCAGGTTCCGGCGGCGCAATCGGTGGTCGTCACCGGCGCCACGGGAGTTACCGGATTTACAACTTCTGCAATGACAACCGATGGCCGTCCATGGTTGAGTGTGTCGGATCCCGGGAACGGAGTGTTGACCGGAACTCCACCAACCGACACTATCTCGGTGATCGTCAGTCCAACGCAGCTACCGGCGACAGCCGGGCCTTTTAGCGGCACTGTAACGCTAACTCCCAATGGGGGTGGACAAGCCACGGTAATTCAGGTCAACGTTACGATTTCCGCCACGCCGGCCCTCACCGCTACCCCGTCTTCGCTTTCGTTCGCCTATCAGGCCGCAACTAACCCGCAACCGGCCGCTCAGACCCTTAATATCGCCACCAGCACCGGCGCCGCCGTATCGTTCAATGCGTCGGCAACGACCACCACTTGCGGAAACGGCTGGCTGGTCGTGTCGCAACAGAACGGCACCACGCCCGGCGCCCTTACGGTGTCCGTGAATACCACCGGGTTGCCTTTCACTACGTGCCAGGGTCAGGTGAATATCACCGCGCCGGGTGTATCGAATTCCCCGCTCGTAGTTCCGGTGAGCCTGCTGATCAGCAACTTTCCGCTGCTACAGGTCCCCACGCCGGGACCGACCTTCACTTATCAGCTCAATTCCGGTCCCGCGGGCCTGCCGGCATCGCAAAACGTGACCATCACCGCCAGTGGTAGTTCGGTGGTGAATTTCAACGTGACGGCAAATCCAGTGGGGGGAGCGCCGAATTTCCTGCAAGTCAGTCCGATTTCAGGCACCACGCCACAGCAACTTACTCTTACGGCAATTCCGCTGGTGGTCCAGAGCCTGGGACCCGGCACATATGTGGAAAACGTCCAGTTGTCTTCCACCGGCGCGGGCAATTCTCCAATTTTCCCGGTCACGCTGGTGGTGACCAATACGGCGGGTCTCACAACCAGCACTCCGTCGTTGACGTTCAACTATCAAATCGGCCAAACGGCTCCGACGGCGCAAACCTTCACGGTTAATTCAACCTCCGGTCCGCAAAACTTCTCCGTTGCGGTGACCGGCGTCTCCGCCAGTTGCCCCGGGTTCCTGTCGGCAACGGTGAACAACGGCCAGACTACGGGCCTCACTTTCGGCGGGCAGAATCAGGTAACGGTGGCGGTCAACGTCGCCGGACTTACCGGCACACCTGCAACCTGCACGGGCACCCTGACATTTACGGTGCCGGGCAGCACGGCATCGGCGATGGTTCCGGTGACGCTGAACGTCAGCACGAATCCGCTGCTGAACGCCAGCGTTCCTTCCATCAACGTCACGGCGCTGGCGGGAGCGGCGCCCACCACCCAGACGATCGCGGTCACCAGCACCGGCGCCGCGCTGGGCTTTAGCGCGATCGCCGCCACCAATCCGGCGGGGCTGACGTGGCTTTCGGTTACTCCGAACATCGCAACCACCCCGAACAATCTGTTGGTGACGATCAATCCGGGGACCTTGGCCGTGGGAAGTTACGCGGGGTCCATCACTTTGGCGAGCACCACGAATCCAGCCAGTTTTCCGCAGCAGATAATTCCGGTGACGCTGATCATCGCCTCTACCAACATCGGCCTGACCCCAACCTCGCTCACTTTCAATCAGCCGCTGGGCAGCGCCGCGCCCCCCAGCCAGAACTTGCAGGTTACCGGCGTTCCCGTTGGAACCACGATCGGCGCCGTCACCACATTGTTTAATGGCACGGCATGGTTGACCGCTACCGTGGCGAACAACGTTGTGAACGTGACCGCGAACGGCTCCGCGTTGACGCAAGGCACTTACAACGGTGTGGTAACCATCATCGTGCCCGGCGCGGGCAACAGTCCATTTAACGTTCCGGTCACCCTGGTGGTGGGCGCGCCGCAGAGTCTTGTGCTTTCCACTTCGACCGTGAATTTCAGCTACCAGGTGGGAGG
>DATDHK010000407.1:0-4788 GCA_036521635.1 Bryobacteraceae bacterium
GGCCGCGCCTCCGCCCGATGCCGCCGACCTTGCCGACGGCGTTCCCGCGACCCCCGCCGCCGCGGCACAGGAACCGGGATTCTTCGAAGCGTCGGCGTTGATTGGCGCGGGGGCAAGAACCAACGGGGCGCCTGGCCCGGCCAAAACCGTGCTCGCTCTTTTCGACAATTCGCTCTCGATGCAATGGGAGAAACTGGATCGAAATTTCCAGGCGCTGGAGCGCTTGCTGCATGCGTTGAAGCCGGCCGACAAGTTCAATCTGCTGTTGTTCAACACAAACGTTACGTTGTTCTCTCCCGCCCCTGTCGCCGCGTCGCCGGATCAAGTGGAGAAGGCCCTGGCCATGCTCCGCGCGAGCCGGCTGCGCGGCGGCACGGATTTGCAGAAAGCGTTGGACGCAGCGCTGGCGCAATCGGCGGCGGAGACTTATCTGGTTCTGTTGAGCGACGGCGGCGCCACGCGCGGCATCATTCAAAACGGAAAACTGGCGGGGTGGTACGAGGCGAAATGGAAGCAGAAGCCGGCAAATCAACGGCCGCGAACTTATGTATACGCGGTGGGCGACGATGCGAACATGCCGCTGCTCAGGATGCTGGCTCGCAACGATGGCGTCACCGAATGGGTGCGATCCACCGAGAACGCCGATTTCAAGCTGAATGCTTTTCTTGCGAAGATCGGCCGGCAGCCGGTGGAAGGTTTGCAGCTCACGGTGGCGCCCGCGGCCAGCGTCGATATGGTTTATCCGCTGGAAGACAGCACGTTTCCCGGGTCGGTAAAAAACTGGGTTGGCGAATACAAACGCGCCGCTCAACGAGTGACGTTCACGGCGCGAGGCACGCGCGACGGCGCCCCGATGGAGGCTCGCGCGACAGCGAATCTGCCCGCGCAGGAGCCGCAGCATCCCGACCTTCCGCGTTTGTGGGCCAAAGCGCGCGTGGATGCTTTGCTTGAAAAAATCGAGCGCGAGGGTGAGGACCAGGCGTCCATCGACGAAATTATCCGCCTGTCGCGCAAGTATAAATTCGTAACGCCATACACTTCGTTCTTGGCCGCGCCGCGAGCCCTGCTGCGGCCGCGTTTGATCCGGCCGGGCGATCCGGTGCTGCGTGTGAAGACCGATCCGTCGATTGTTTCCGTCACCGCGTTGTTCCCATTCGGGCCGGTGAAAGCATTGCGGTATCTCGCCGACGAAGATACGTGGCAGGCCCGGTTCCTTGCGCCCGCGGATTTAGAAGACGGGTCGTACCGGGTGCGGCTGGTTCTGCGCGATCGTCTGGGCCATGTATATCGCGAGTCCAAGACTTTTGTGATTGCGAGCAAGCCGCCGCTGGTGCGCGTGAAACTGGACAAGCAGTTGTTCCATCGGGGCGAGTCGATTCGAATGCGAGTCAGCGCGTCGGAGACAACCCGAACCGTGGTGGCGCGCATGTACGGCGCGCAGCCGGTGTACCTGCGGTGGACTCCGGAGATGGCGTCCAACACTGGCGAGCTGCTTGTTCCGTCGTACTTGGCCCCCGGCAAATACGTGTTGACGGTGACCGCCGAAGATTTCGCGCACAACATCGGCAGCCAGGAGGTGCACATTGAAGTCGCCCCGTAGTTCTTCAACCCGTCACAATCTGCCCCGCTCTATCTCTTCAACCTGGCACAACATTTGTAATTTTGTGGGGCAGGTTGGTAACCTGCCGCCGATTGTTAATCGGCATTCGGGGGAAAGTCTATCGAAAGCTTCAAAACGCCGATTGCCGATCGGCGGCAGGTTACCAACCTGCCCCACAAACGGCAAATGGGTGCGGTACGGCTGGGTTGCTGCCCTTGTCCTGATCGCCGCCGTTGCCGGCCACGCCGAGCTCGCGCGCTGGGTGCAGGATATTCCAACCCCCAGCCGCCTCGAAGCCGTGTTCTTCCGCGCCGTAACCTCGCCCGCCGGCGCCATTGAAGTCCTGCGCCCGCCCAAAGAGACCCGCGCCGAATTGAGCAAGCTCATGGTCGCCTCGCCAAACGACAAAGATCTGTACACCCTCCGCGCCCGCGAAGACGAATTGCAGTTGGATTTCACCGCCGCCGAAAGCGATTGGAAAAAAGCCGGCTCATTCACCGATCTCGCCGATTTCTACCACCGCCGGCTTCGTCCGCGCGACGAGATCGCCGCGCTAGAAACGGTTGGCAAGTCGCCAACACCCACGACTGAACGTCTGACGCCACCCGCTGCCCAGCAATCCTGGAAAGCTTTCGAAAGAATTCTCGAGGTCGTTCATGAGCAGGCGCTGCCCGACGATGCCAGCGTGAACGCCTATCGTACCTGGATTGCGCGCTACCCGACCGAGCCCGCGGTCTACAAACAATTCTTCGACTATCTAATCGCCAAGAAGCAATTCGATGACGCCGAAAAGCTGGTTGCCGACTATCGCCGGGCTTTTCCAGCAGACGACACGTATCCAATTCAGGCCGCCGCCAGCATCGCCTGGAAACGCGGCGCGCTCGAAGACGCCATCAAAATTTACGATCAAAGCTTCCGTCCACTCTGGCCGCCGGAATTGGTGAAGAGCTATTTCGATCTGCTCAAGGAAGCGCACGATTTGCGCCGCTACCTGGAGCAGGCGCGCAACCAGATCGCAGCCAGGCCCACCGACCTTGCCGCCGCCGCCCGCGTGTTTTATTACTACCAGCAACAGGGCGCGCCCACCGCTCAGCGGGCCTTGCTGGAATACCGCCAGCGCAAGGCCTTGCAGAAATCGGCGTTCACCGCCGATGAATTGCTCACACTCGCGCAGCTTTTTGAAGGCGTCAGCAATTACGATGAAGCCGCGCGCAGCTACTACGCCCTATACAGCGTTCCCGGCGCAACCGCGGCAATCCAAGAGAAAGCGCTGGCCGGCATTGCGAACTTACTGCTTACCGCGCCCGAGCAGCCCATGCGTTTCGGCGCGGGCGATCTATCTTTATACAGCGACATCGCGCCACTCGATCCCGGGCCGGGATTTCTGAATGGCATCCTCTCGCTGCTGCTCAACTCCAGCTCGCCGGACAGCCATTTCGCGACCAACGACAGCGCCAGCGTCGCTTATTTCCACCGCGCCAAGGCAGCCGAGTTGGTTCAACTTTTCGACTCGCGCTTTCCCGCTTCAACGCAACGTGCGCCTTTGCACGCCCACCTCATCGAAGCGTATTCGGTCTATGGCGACAACGACGGAGTCATCCGCGGCGGGCGCGAATTTCTCACAGTGTTTCCGAATGCCGGCGAGCGGACCCGGGTGGCCATCGCGATGGCCGACGCCTACGCACGCATGAATCAGGCGCAGCAGGAATTTGCGCTGTATGACGATCTGCTGAAGGAATTGGCCGCTGCGTCCGGCGGCATGCCCATAGGGAACATGCCCGGGCCGGCCGTTCGCACTTCCGCGGATGGCGCTGCTCCGCATCCCGCTCGGTCGCCGGAATACGCGCGGATACTGGATCGCTACATCGCGCGGCTGGTTTCTCTGAAACGCGTGCGCGACGCGCTGGCGCTCTATCGCCGCGAAATCGATCGCAATCCCAACGATCCGGGATTGTACGAGCGGCTGGCCGCATTTCTCGAGCAAAACAAAATGGGCGCAGAGGTGGAGCAGGTGTACCGCCGCGCCATGGCTCAATTCTCCGATCGCACCTGGAGCCACAAACTTGCCCGCTGGTATTTGCGGCAGAAGCAGACGGCCCAGTTCGACAAACTCACACAGGATGTGGTGAAGATTTTCTCCGGCACCGAATTGGAATCTTATTTGCGCGACGCGAGCACCGGCCAAACGCTTGCGCCGATGCTCTACCGCCAAGTGAATCTTTACGCGCATCAGCGTTTTCCGCACGACCTGATGTTCGTCCGCAATCTGCTTACCGCGTACTCGCAGAAGGCCACGGCCGATCCGATTGCTTCCGAAGCGCTGCTCCGCAAGTATTGGTTTTACGCAAGCGATCTGCGCGATCGTTTCTTTGAGCTTCTGTCCCGCACCAGGAAACTCGACGTCGAACTCACGGCGCTCAAGGCTGCAACGGCGAATCCCGCTACGCAGCAGTTTGTCGCGGAGGCTGGCGCATGGCAATCGCATTTCGAGCAAGCTGCGCCGGTCATGCAAGCGATTACAGCCGATTGTCCGGCCGATGCCGTTCGCGCTACGCGCACAGCTTCGTTGTTCCGGTCGCTTGCCACCTATGATGCACCCGGTGATATTCGAAACACGCGCATCGCCGCAAATATCGAGCAAGACCTGACGCGCGCAACGCCCAGAGACACCGCGGCGCTCACGCGGCTCGGCGAAATCTACGCCGATCGCGAATTGTTTTCTCGCGCAAAACCTGCCTGGGACCGCATCGCGCGCATTCAGCCCGGCATGCCCGCCGGATATCTCGAAGCGTCTACGATTTTCTGGGACTACTTCCGTTTTGACGACGCGTTGCGCCTGATCGACGACGGCCGAAAGAAGCTCAACGATCCAGCGTTGTTCGGCTACGAGGCTGGCGCGATTTATGAAAACCAGCGCGACTATCGGCGCGCCATCGCCGAGTACGCCAAGGGCGCGCTGGCGTCGGAGAATTCGCCGGCTCGTGCCCGCCTGCTTCAACTGGCCCGCCGCCCGCGCGATCGCGACGCCATTGAACAATTGATTTCCGCTGAAACCCGCGGCGCCAATCCGAGCATCGCCGCCGTATCGCTGCGCGCCGACATACTTTCCGCACAGACGCGCCGCGCCGATCTCGAGCAATTCCTGCTCGCCTTGGCGGACCGGGCTACGTCGCTCGAGCTCCTGGCTT
>DATDHK010000408.1:0-11289 GCA_036521635.1 Bryobacteraceae bacterium
GTACTTGTTGGCGCCGCCGTTTATGTTCCGTTGCGTCTCAAAGCCGATCAGCGGCTGGTAAGTCTGTCCCTTCAAAGCAGCGCTTTGCTTGTTGGACAAGTAACTCTGGATATCGAGGGGATTGCCCGCGGCGTCCACCATCGAAACTTGTTTGCCGTTGATTTCGTAGGGCGGCATGGAAAGGCCCCAGCTCAGGCCGTAGGTCAGCGTCAAGCTGGGACGCATGTGCCAGGTGTCCGTGAAAAACAAGTCGTAGGAGGGAATGACGCTTTGGTCGAATCCCGGCGTTCCGAGTGGATTGAGCTGCAGATTCGCGCCGCTGCGCGTGTACATCACCTGGGTCTGATTTACGATTCCCATTATTTCGTTGAACAGGATGGGATAGTTCGTGGCCGCGCTGGCGGCCGCGCCGTCCGGTAATCTGTATGCGCCGGCGTTGACGTTGGTGCCGCCCACTTGATAGACGATGGAAGTGTTGATGCCGACGCCGTTGTCGTCGCGCCCGTGATAATCGTAGTTGCGCTGATAGGCGCCGCCAAATTGGAACAAGTGGTTGCCCTTGAGCAGGCTCATGGAGTCCGACAGGTAATAATCGTGACCGTCCCAGAAACGCTGGCGCACGTTTTGCGAATCCACGTTGTAAGGGATCAGCGAACCCACCTGGCTTTCACCGCCGACTTCCACCGCGCCGCCGAGTCCGGCAAATTGCGGAGGGCCGGCTTGCGTGGACCACTGCCAGAAATTACGGAGATAGCTGAAGTGCAGGTCATTGGTGAGATTTGCCGTGAGGGTGGTGGTGAGTCCGGCCACCCAGTACGACGGCTTCACCGGCCGCGGGGCGAAAGACTTGTACTGCCCTTGCGTTGCGCCGGACAGAAGGCCGCCCATGTCGACCTGCGTGTTAACGAGCTGGCTGAAGTTGTAGTAGCGGTAACTCGTAAATAACTTCCACTTTTCGCCGAAATCGTGATCGATGCGGCCGACCATAAAAGTGGATCTCTGGGGTAGGGTCAAATTGCCGAGAAAGCCTTGTGCATTGGTCCCGTCCACCAAGCCCACGGAGCCCGTGCCGTTGGGGTTGCTGTAGGATATATCGTTGGGCAGAGGCATGGTGCTCCAGAGCTTCTGGATAAGCGGGTTCACCCCTTTACCCTGGGGATCGCAAGCCTGGCCGCCGCAGGTAGCCGGTTGATAAGTTACGTTATTCACGGTGACCGGGAATGGGTTCAGGTTGAACTGAGCATTACCGTTCGCGGTGGCTAGCGTAACGACACCGGCGCGCATCAACGCCGTCGGCGTTCCATGCTCGAAGCTGGCCACGTTCGGGAAACGGCTGCCTTCATAGTTGAAGAACGCATATGTCTTCCCGCCCCAGAATTTGGGAGCGATGGGACCGCCAATGGATGCGCCAAAACGGTTTCGATGCGTGGCCGGGAGCGGCGTGGCCGCGCCGTTGACCAGCACGTGATTGTTTCGCCAAAGATTGGCCGCGCCCACGTTGCTTCCAAAATAAAACTCGTACAGCGATCCGTGATAGGTACTGCCGCCGCGCTTGGTCACCATCTGGATCTGGCTGCCGCCGGAATTATTGAAGTCCGCCGTCTGACCGGTGGTGCCGACCTTAAACTCTTCGATACTCTCGATGGGAGTGGGGATGACTCCAGTGGGCGTGCCGCCGGTGGCGCCCGCGCCCTGATAACCGTTGCCGACGGTGTACGTAGTGTTGCCTCCGGCCATGTCGTCGCTGTTATTGCCGCCATCCAATTGGAAGGTGTTCTGATCAATAGCTGCGCCGGCCACGTTGCCGGCCAGGGAAACGCCTACCTGCAGCACCGAAAGCGTGGATGCGTCGCGGCCGAGGTTCGGAAGCATCTGGAGCGATTGGCCGGTAATGGTGGTTCCGACCGTGGCGTTCAAGGTTTGCAATTCCGCGCCGGCCGACGCTTTCACTTCCACGACCGTCGAAGTTGCCCCGACCTCCAGCGTCACGTTGAGAGTCAGGGCTGTGCCGATGTCCACCTTTTGCCCCTGCATCTTGGCCTGGGTAAAGCCGGCATGGGCGACCGTAAGGCTGTAGACGCCGGGTTGAACGCTGATGAACGAATATCGGCCTACCTCGTTGGTGTTCGCGGATTGCGACGAATTCGTCTCAGACTCAACAAGCCGCACCGACGCGTTGACAATGGCGGCGCCCGAAGGATCGGTCACGATGCCGGAAATTGATCCGGTGGCAGCCTGGGCCCAGGCCGGCGCCCCGCTGAAGACGATCAGTACCCCCAAACAAATGGCCAAAAGGCCGAAACGGTTCAGCGTGTGACTCTTGTTCATATGCCCCCTGCGATTTGACTGAAAACAAAGATGGCTCTGCTTCAACGCGGCAGAATGCTTGGGGGGAATTGTAGACCCGAACGCGGGTGGATGTCAAGAAAATAATAAATTTTGCGGCGGCCTAGCGTACTACGGCTCAGTACCCGCCCTCATACGAGGTCTTTCGCCGGCTCCTGCTCATCCGTTGGTACAGGCGCAACCTTTTTGGTCAATGAGTGATAGGCATAACGCAGTATGTGCAGCGAGCAACCGATCAGGATCGCCCGCACCGCATCCTCGAATATCACGCCCGCGGCAGTGGCGAGAAACGCGAGCGCGTCCAAGCGGCGCATATTGGGAAGGCGCTTCCAGGCGCTCCAGTCCAGCAGGCGGAAACCCATCCAGGCCGTGACCCCGGCCAGCGCAGCCAGGGGGACGTGAGCAATGAGCAAAGCTCCCCACGTGATCATTCCCCACAGCAGCGTGCCGTGGATCGCGTTGGACACTTTCGTGGTGGCGCCGCATTGCACGTTGGCGACGCTTCGGGCGGGGATGCCCACGCTGGTGGGCGCGGCGAAAAATCCGCAGATGAGATTGGCGATTCCGTAAGCGCCGAGCTCCATATCCGCGTCCACCTTCTTCACCAGCTTGTGGCGGCCGCGGAAATGATCCACCACGCGGGACGTCATCAACAGTTCGACGGAAGCGACGAAGGCCAGACCGAACGCGGCGGGAAGCACCTTGAAGACGTCGCCGGGCGCCCAGCTAAACCCGACGAACGGGGGCAGGCTGAGCGGGATTGCCCCGACCTCATTCAGCTTCCAGCCGAATATCGCCGCCAGGGCGATGGCCACGCCGATTCCCAGGAACGGGCCGGGCGCTCTGGGGAAGCGTTTCCGGACAACAGTCGAGATCAACATGACGATGACGGCCACGGCGGCGGGCAGCCAATGGAAGTCGCGATATTGCCGCATGCTCTCCACCAGTTGGCCGAACATGGTCACGCTCCAACCTCCCGGCGGAGGCTTCAGCGCGAACATCACCTTCAGTTGCGAGATCACCATCAGCCCGCCAATGCCGCACGAGAATCCGGCCAGCACCGAGTGAGGGACCTTGGAAACATAACGGCCCAGCCGCAACACGCAGAAGATCAGCAGGAACACTCCGGCGAAAACACAAATCTTCGCGGCGCCGTTGATTCCCTCGGCCCGAACCGCGGCCAGGATGAAGGGCACCGTGGCGCTGGAGGTTCCTCCGATGAGAACCGGATTTCTGCCCAGCAGAACGCAGACCGGTACGGCGAAGAGCGAGGTATAAACGCCCAGGATGGGGGGCAGTCCCATGAGCGACGCCATGGCCATGCCGTAGGGCAAGGCGATGAGTGCGGCGATTGCGCCGCCGAAGAAGTCGCCCATGAACACGTGCGGGTTGTAGCCGCTGAGAGGGTTTCTCAAGAGACTATCTTATCGCCCCAGTCCTCACGAGCGCTAACTATTAAGAGGCTTGCCCGAGCCAACGCAGCAAACCCGAAAACACGCTGTTAAACTGCTCGCGGTTGAGCACGCCGAGTTTGCGGACCGCTCTTACGTCCGGATAGGTTGCGACATTTTGAACGAGGAAGGCTCCTGGCTTCAAGAAAGACATCTTGACTGGGACTTCAAATTGAGAACCCCGCAGGCTGGTTGTGTGGGGAACGATGGTGACCAGCGTACGATCAAGGTCGCCGTACGCCACGCTGACGACGAGAGCGGGACGAACCTTCCCTTCCATGCCGAGATCGAATAGCCAGACCTCACCGCGAGCCGGTTTCATCCTCTTCCACGTCCAGCAGCGCGAAAAGCTGATCGGCTGCATGTGCAGTCTCGGCGTCGTCCAGAGAACCGGAATCGAACGGCACTACGCGGCGAAGGAATTCCGCCGTGAAAGCTCGTTGCTCATCTTCTGGGAGAGCCTCGAACGCTTCCAGGAGATCCGCAGTTTCCCTGCTCATAGTTTCAGCCTAGCTTTATTTTGTGTACGGTTGCAATTCGGGGACTATTTCCCGGAACGCCTTCGCGATTGCTATCCTCTCCGCATGAAATCCGACCACTACACCAAGGCCGTTCTTACCGTCATCGCGCTGTTGCTCACGGTGATCGCCTATAAAGCCGTCGTCCAACGGGAACCCGCCCTCAGCGCTCAACCCGCGCCGTTCGCCAGTGTTGAGTTCACGCGCCTGAACGGGTTTTTCACTTTTTTCGATACCCGTACCGGTGAGATCTGGGATTATGACACCTTCTACATCGACAAAAAAAGCATCTATGGTCACGCGGTGAGGAAATTCACGTTGACCAAGCTCGGCGAACCTCTCGGCTTCGAATTAGAGCCCGCTGGTGTAGGGAGATATGGCGTACCGAAGTAGCGGGTTGACAACCCGCCGCAGGATGCCATCCTGCTCCACTTGCTACAGCGGCGAATCGGGGTTCGCGATCGTGCGCCACATGTGCGCCACGGGACTGTTGTCGTACCCCAAACCTTCCTTCGGCTGCTTGAACTGCCGTCCGGCAATGTCGATGAAGGGGTCGATCGATACTTTCGCTTTCGGATCGAACGCGTACAGATCGTTCACCGTCACCAGGCGCGGCTCCATGTACCATTTGTGCTTGCGGACGTATTTGTAGGTGGCCTCGATGTACGGCGGCGGCACGTAATCGGAACCCCAAATGCGCCGGTACAGATCCGGGTACTCGTATCCCACCGAAGTGTCGGCATAGAAGCGCAGGGCCTGATGGTAGCGGATGGCAAAGAACACCTTTTCGGAAACGTAGGGCTCGATGAGCTGCGCGCCCCACCATCCGTGATCGGGCTTGATCAGTGCCTGCACCACGTCGTGCATCAGACAAGCGAAGATAATTTCCTCGGACATGCCGTTCTGCATCGCTCTCGTGGCGCTTTGGAGCACATGATTGGCTGGCGCGAAGCGGAGCCGGAAGAAATCGAGCAGGGTCGGCTTGGCCGGCATGCGCTCCAGCCTTTTGACATTCCCACCGTCGCCGCGCGTTCCGGCGACGAAGAGGCCGCCCGCGCCGCGCCGCCAGTTTCGAGTCTCGACTTGCGCTTCCAGCTCGGCGACAGTTGGGAATTTGGCCGGCGCGCCGGCAGCGTCTTGCTGCTGTTCTTCTACTTCCGCGTCCAACTGTTGCGACAGGTAGTCTTCCAGCGCATCCGCCTTTTCCTCCGAGCCCATCAGACTCACGGCGGCGGCGCCGCCTAAACTTGCGATTAACGCTCTTCGATCGATCTGCATAAATCTCCTTTCACGCGGCTACTATTCTAATGTAGTGCGCCGCTAATCAAAACGCTTTTATAATAATTCCCGATGAATCAACACCAAAGAATCGTGTATTACGCTCGGCCCCACTATAACTTTTCGGCATAGCTTTCCGGCGGATTTTGTGGCATGCTTCCGCTAACGGGGTGTTCCATGAAAACGTGTTCTATGAAAACTATGTTGCGAGTATTGTTGCTATGTTCGGCGTCGCTGGCTGCTGCCGTTGCGCAGACCGTCGGAGCCGGCCTGCAAGGCGCCGTATACGATCCCTCGGGCGCCGTTGTTCCTCAAGCCGAGATCTCCATCCGCAATGTCGACACCGGAGCGGTTCGAACTCTGGTGACCGATGAGGGCGGGCGCTGGCGCGAGCCTGTTCTCCCGCCGGGCGATTACGAGCTCCGCGTATCGGCAACCGGCTTCCAGACCATGCTTCGGAAAGGCATCCATCTGGCGGTGGGCCAGGACGCGGTAATGGATCTGCACTTGGATCTCGGCCAGACGGGAACCGAGGTCAAGGTGATTGGCGACGCGGAACGCATCAATCTCGTTTCCGGAGCCGTCAGCGGCCTGGTGGACGAAAAGCAGATGCGCGATCTGCCGCTCAACGGCCGGTCATTCCAGCAACTGGCGCTGCTGCAGCCCGGAGTCAACGCCGTCAACGCCGGGGGCAACGATCCCGTGGGCGGGCGGACTCCCAAGATTTCCATCAACGGAACGCGGCCGGAGCAAAGCAGTTTCCTGCTGGACGGAACCGACATCAACGACGTCTACAACAAAACCCCCGGCTCGGTGGGCGGGGTGTTGCTTGGAGTGGAGGCGGTGTTGGAGTTCCAGGTGCTGACGAATTCCTATTCGTCGGAGTTTGGGCGATCGGCGGGCGGCGTTGTTAATGCAGTCACGCGCTCGGGGACCAACCAGTTGCATGGGTCGCTCTTCGAGTTCTTGCGCAACTCCGATTTGGATGCCAAAAACTTTTTCGATCAGGCAACGCAGCCGATCCCGCCTTTCAAACGGAATCAGTTTGGAGGGGTGGTGGGCGGTCCCATACATAAAGATAAAACCTTCTTCTTCGGGTCCTTCGAATCATTAATCGATCGGCTGGGTGTTACCGGCGTCACTTCGGTCCCGAATGCCGCCGCGCGGCAAGGGCTGCTTCCCAGCGGCGCAGTAAAGGTGAATCCTGCGATACAGCCGTACCTCGACACGTTATTTCCGCAGCCCAACGGCCAGGACTTGGGAGGAGGCGTCGCTCAGTATCTGTTCACCGCGCCGCAGCCAACCAACGAGTATTTCGCGCAGGGCCGCATCGATCATCGGTTCTCCTCGAACGACTCGCTGTTCGGGCGTTACACTTTCGACAACGGCAATGTGAACCGGCCGCCGACCATCAAGGTCCCCGGCACGAACACGAAGGAGCGCTCGCGCAATCAATACGCGACGCTGGAATACCAGCATATTTTTTCGCCCCGGCTGCTGAACACCATGCGGTTCGGGTTCAACCGCTCGAACCATGAATCAGTGAACGAACGGACCCTCAATATCCCGCCATCGCTTTCCTGGATTGCAGGCCAGCCGTTCGGATACCTGACCGTCTCGGGCATGGCCACCGAAGACTTCGGCGACTACCGCTTGCCCAGATTGGATCGGCTGAACAACTGGCAATACGGCGACACCGTGTTTCTCAGCCACGGAGCTCACGGCGTCAAAATGGGTTTTGATACTCAGAGAATCCAGTTCAATCAGAACACTACCAGCCAGGTAGGCGGGCTGCTCAGCTTCACCAACCTTTCGAATTTCCTGCAAGGCATTCCGAGTCAATTCGATTTCGCGATCCCCGGCGGAATCGACCCGGTGCGCGGCTACCGCCAGAGGCTTTTCGCTTTCTTCGTGCAGGACGACATTCGGTTGCGGCCGAACCTGACCGTGAATCTCGGGTTGCGCTATGAGTTCGTCACCGTGCCCACGGAAGTGAATGGAAAAATCTCCAACCTTCGGCATGTAACCGACCCGGCGCTGAACGTGGGCGGCCAATGGTACGCAAATCCATCG
The DNA here is from genome assembly GCA_036521635.1 of Bryobacteraceae bacterium. Classification (GTDB taxonomy): domain Bacteria; phylum Acidobacteriota; class Terriglobia; order Bryobacterales; family Bryobacteraceae; genus Palsa-89. The sequence goes on from DATDHK010000408.1 coordinate 7,667, forward strand.
CTCAAGAACTTCGCGCCACGAGTGGGCTTCGCATGGGATCCATTCTCGAGCGGCAAAACGTCGGTTCGGGGAGGATTCGGTATGTTCTACGACGAGATCCTGCCGAAGTATTATTTCTTCTCCGGCAGCTTGAATCCGCCGTTCACGCAGCGGGCGTCGTTGGTGAGGCCGTCGTTCCCGAATCTACTCGCGAACTTCGATCCCAATCATGCGCTCTTCCAATTGCAGACTACCAACTACGATGTGCAGAATCCCTACGCGATGCAGTTCAATCTGAGCATCCAGCAAGCGCTGCCCGGCGACTGGGTGGTGAGCGCGGGCTACTCGGGATCGCGGGGCCTGCATTTGTTCCGCATTGGAGACGCGAACCTGGCGCCATTCACGGTGGTCAACGGGATCAAAGTCTATCAAACGCAGCTCGGGCGCATGAACCCGAACTTCGCCAGCATCACGCAGCGGATTACGGATGCGCAGTCGTACTACAACGCGCTGCAATTGAGCGCGCAAAAGCAGTTCTCGCACGGACTGCGGGCGCAGATCTCTTATCCGTTCTCGAGGTCGATCGACGATGCCAGCGGAATCAATTCCCAGGACTATACGGATGGCAGCCCGTACGTTCTGGATTTCTACGACCGCAAGGCGGATCGCGGGCTGTCGGCTTTCTGGGCGAAGAGTGTGTTCGTGGGCAATTGGTCCTACGAGCTGCCGTTCGCGAAATCGATGACGGGCGTGGGCGGCCTGCTCTTGAAAGGCTGGCAGTTGAACAGCATTACGACGGTGCAGACCGGCCATCCCTTCGAAGTCCGGTTGGGGACTTTCAACCGCTCCGGCAACTTGAATATGGTGAACTATGCCGTGCACGAGCGGCCCGATGTGAATCCGGCATTTTCGGGTAATCCGATCCTGGGCAGTCCGTCCCGCTGGTGGGACATCAATGCATTCGTGCTGCAACCCGCGGGCCAACGCGGCAACCTTGGCCGGAATACATTGATCGGACCTGGGATCGTCAACTTCGATCTTTCGGTTGCAAAAACGTTCCGCGTCGACGAACTGCGCAGATTCGAATTTCGGGGGGAGATGTTCAACCTGCCGAACCATCCGAATTTTTCCGTCCCGAGCGGGCTGACGGCGTTCACGGGCGTGGATGCGACAGGGAAGGGAATCATCGCGCCCAACTGGGGAGTCATCTCGAGTACGGTGACGACGTCGCGTCAGATCCAATTAGGGTTGAAGTTCATCTTTTAACCGGCCGGCCAATCCTACTGGCGCGTAGTGGTACAGTTTGAACCTACGCTGCAGGTCCGGAGGCAAGAATGAAAGCATCTATGTTTTATCGAATCGCGGCCGTTCTTCTGCTGCTTTTCGCGGCAGGACATACACTCGGCTTTCGCCAGTCTGATCCCCAATGGGGAGTCGATGCGCTTCTTAGCTCAATGCGGTCGATTCACTTTGACGTGCAGGGGTTCAATCGCACGTATTGGGACCTCTTTGAGGCGGCTGGATTCTGTGTCGGCGTGTTTTATCTATTCGCCGCGATATTGGCATGGCAGCTAGGCGGCCTTCCGGCAGCGACTTTGGCGCTCATGCGTGGCACTGCGTGGGCGTTCGCCCTTTGCTTTGCCACCATCGCGGTTGTGAGCTGGAGATACCTCTTCATCATACCCATCGCTTTCTCAATCGTGATTACATTATGTTTGACTGCGGCGGCATGGCTTTCAGCCAGGCAGGTTTCCATGCCTCCATTGCGATAGTTAGGAGAGAGGATTCAACTACACCACCACCTACTGCCGGGCTTCGGCGCCTGCTATGGTTTTCTTGGACTGCCGCGCCACGGTCTCGTGCACTTTGTCCAACAGGGCTTTTGAGGCCGGCAAGGATTCCACGGCTTTGTGAATTTCCGGATCGTTCTGGAGCTCCATGCGCTCGGATTCTTCCTTGCTGTAGGCGGTGATGAATAGCTGCTCGCGCAGGCGCTCCTGAATCCAGGCGCGGTCGCGCTCGAAGTCGGCTTGTGTAAACACCACGCCCTTTTTGGCGATGAATGCGCGGAAGTCTTCCATCACCTGGTTGTCCGGTCTCCAGTCCTTGGCGATGTTCGGGTCGTGTGTCGCAAAAAACTGCGGAGCGTACAGGAAATATGCCAGGCGCCCTTGCGACTCCAGCTTCGCTTCCAGCAGCGTCAGATCCGGGGCCTTGTACTTTTCATCCGGCGTAATGCCGTCGCCGCCGAAAACCACACGGCCGCTGTCGGTCTTCTTCATGTCCTTCAGGTTGTTGTGGCCTTCGTTGCGGCTGAGGTATTCATAAAAACCCTGATGCGCATAATCGCGCTGGATCAGGCGGCCGCTGGGAGTGTAGTACTTGGCGATGGTCAGCAGAAGCGCACTGTTCCCCGACAATGGAAACGGCGCCTGCACCAAACCTTTTCCAAAAGTGCTTTCACCGAAAATCCAAGCGCGGTCGTGGTCCTGCAACGCGCCGGAAAGGATTTCGGACGCCGACGCGGTGTTCCGGTTGACCAGCACGACAATGGGATACTCGCGTCCGCGCTCGCCGCGCTTGGCTACAAACTTCGTTTCGTTCGACATCCGCCCGTGGTGCGAGACCACCAGTTGGCCCTTCTTGAGAAAATGGTCGGCCACATTGACGGACTCCTGCACCAAACCGCCGCCGTTGTCGCGCAGATCGAGTATCAGTCCTTCGATCTCGTTTTCTCCGAAATGCGCCAAAGCCAGGTCCACCTCGTGGCTGGTGGTTTCGTTAAAGGCTTCGATCTTGATGTACGCAATTCCGGTTCCGGGCTTGATCCAGAACGCGTGATTCACGCTGCCGCGGGGAACATTGTCCCGGATCACCGAAAAGTGCAGCGGTTCCGGAGAGCCCACCCGCCTGGCGGTGATGGTGACCGGCGTTCCGCGAGGCCCTTTCAGCATCGAAGAAACCTGCGACACCGTGGAGTGCTCGGTGTTGGTGTCGTTCACCGCGATCAGCTCGTCGCCCGGATGCAGGCCGGCGCGGAACGCGGGAGATCCCTCGAACGGATAAATCACCGCCACGTGTCCTTCGGGCGTGGCGCCTACGAACATGCCGACGCCGTAGTAGTGGCCGGCCTGCCCCTCGCGCAGCAGCGCGTACGCTTTCGGATCGAAGAAGTTCGAGTGCGGGTCGAGGGTGCGGAGCATGGTGGGAATCGCGCCCCGGTAAACCAGGTGATCGGGATCCACTTTGTCGGCGAAGTTCGCTTCCACCGCTTCGTAGACCTGCGTAAACTTCTTGATGCTTGCGTTCACGTCGGCTTCCGATTGAGCCGCAAGGTTGGAGTGGATGGGGCTGTAGAGCACAGCCAAAAGGGCAAGCCGCAGGCACCAGCGGGAAGTTGGCATTTTTGTAAAAACCTCTAACGTAACCATAGTAGCAATAGATTGAGAGCTTGGTTACTAGACGCGCTAGAAGCTGATTCGGCTTCTGACGGGTGCGGAAAAAAGAGAAACTGGACCGAACCCTTCAGGCTGCCACAGCCTACCTGTAAGTCTCCACCGAAATCCGTTGGCCGTCGGTGCGGATTGTTATGAGGCCTTGCGAATCGGTCCGGAGGATCCCGGCATGATGCGCCCTAAGGCGTT
>DATDHK010000409.1:0-8107 GCA_036521635.1 Bryobacteraceae bacterium
ATTCCTATGTGCGGCGTGCCGTATCACGCAGCCGAGGGCTATCTTTCGCGGCTCATCCAAAAAGGCTATCGGGTGGCGATTTGCGATCAGATGGAAGAGGCCGGCGCGGGCAAGAAGTTGGTGAAGCGTGAAGTAACGCGCGTGGTCACGCCCGGCACTGTAACCGAATCGTCGCTGCTTCGATCGCACGAGAACAATTATCTGGCGGCGATTTGCCGCGGCGGAACGCGCGCTGGCCTGGCTCACGTGGATATCTCGACTGGTGAATTCCGGGCTACTGAATTGGATGCGGCGGACCTGGACGCCGCGCTCGAAAATCTGAACGTCCGTGAAGTGTTGGCGGCCGAATCCGTCACCGGGCTCACGGGGTTGCGTACGGCGCTGGAGGATTGGGTCTTCAATCTCGATTACGGCGAGCGGTCGTTACGCGATCATTTCCGGTTGCTGTCGCTGGACGGTTGCGGATTGAATGGACGTCCGCTGGCCGTGTCGGCTTCCGGAGCAATTCTGCACTATTTGCGGGACACGCAGAAATCGGCCCTCGATCATCTGGATCGTCCGTCGTTTTACGATCGCAGCGACTCGATGATCCTGGATGCGGTCACCGTGCGGAACCTGGAATTGCTCGAGCCGCTGTTCGCCGGCGAGAGCAAAGAATCGACGCTGATTCATGTTTTGGATCAAACGTCGACGGGAATGGGCGGCCGGTTATTGCGGCAACGCCTGCTGCGTCCCTGTCTGCAATTGGAGGAAATTGAAGCGCGGCTGGACGCCGTCCAGGAAACATTGCAGGCGACGATTGCGCGGTCGGAAATTCGGAAGCTGCTGGGCAGCGTGTTGGATCTCGAGCGGCTGCTGGCGAAGTTGACACTGGGAACGGCAGGTCCGCGCGAGTTGATGGCGCTGGGCCGTTCGCTCGAAATTGTGCCGAAACTCAGGGAGCGGGCAACGGCGGTCGAATCGGCGCGCCTGCGGCAGATTTCAAGTTCACTCGACGAGATTCCCGAGTTGCGCGACCGTATTCTGGCGGCGATTGCGGACGAGCCGCCACCGAGTCTCAGCGATGGTGGGACAATTCGCGCTGGGTTCCATGCCGAGTTGGATGAGCTGCGGGACATTAGCCGCAACAGCCGCCAGTACATTGCTCAAATCGAGCTGCGCGAGCGCGGGCGGACCGGAATTCAGTCGCTGAAGGTTCGCTTCAATAATGTTTTCGGCTACTACATCGAAATTTCGAAAGCGAACCTGCAGCACGCGCCATCGGACTATGAGCGCAAGCAGACGCTGGTGAACGCCGAGCGTTTCACTACGCCGGAATTGAAAGAATTGGAAAGCAAAATTCTGGACGCCGAGGAAAAGATGCTGGCGCTGGAACGTGAGATCTTTCAACAGTTGCGACTTTTTGCCGCCGAACACGCCTCGCGCATCCGCCAGACCGCTGCGGCGATTGCGGAGCTGGACGTTACCTGCGCGCTGGCGCAAGTGGCGGCGGAGAACCGCTACACGCGCCCGAGTTTTTCAGATTCCGGCGAGATTCGCATCGTCGCGGGGCGGCATCCAGTGATCGAAAAGCTCACGGAAAAAGATGCGGCTCGATTCATTCCCAACGATCTGTATTTTGACACGGAGTCGCAATTCATTGCCGTGATTACGGGTCCGAATATGGGCGGTAAGTCGACCTACCTGCGGCAGGCGGCGGCGATTGTGATCCTGGCGCAGATCGGTTCGTTTGTGCCGGCGGACTCCGCCATGCTGTCGATTGTCGATCGGGTGTTCACTCGTATCGGCGCGGCGGACAACCTGGCGCGCGGGCGTTCGACGTTCATGGTGGAGATGACCGAGACGGCCGTGATTTTGAACACGGCGACGTCGCGGAGCCTGGTTGTTCTGGATGAAATCGGCCGCGGCACTTCGACCTACGACGGTCTTTCCCTGGCGTGGGCGGTGATCGAGCACATCCATCGGCGAATTCGCGCACGCACGCTGTTTGCGACGCACTATCACGAATTGACGGAGCTGGCCGACCAGTTGCCCGGCGTCCGTAATTTGCACGTCTCCGTCAAGGAAGCGGGCGATCAGGTGATTTTTCTGCGGAAAGTCGCGCCCGGCTGCGCGGACCGAAGCTATGGAATCGAAGTGGCGCGGTTGGCCGGATTGCCCGTATCGGTGATTGAGCGGGCACGTGAAATCCTGTCGCTGCACGAAAAGTCGGAGCAGGCGGTCACCGAAGAACTGACGCCGCGTGCTTCGGCGGGAATCCAGGTTCAAATGTTCGAGCCGGTGAATTACGAGATGGCCGAACGCATTCGAAACTTGAAACTCGATGAGCTGCGGCCCATCGAAGCGCTGCAATTGCTGAACGAGCTGCAGCGGGAGTTGAAGCGCTCGTGAGAGTCGCGGGATTGATCAGCGGCACGTCGGTGGATGGCATCGATGTGGCCGTGGTGGATATCGACGACAGTATCAAAGTGATCGCGACCACGACTGTGCCCTATCCGCCGAATGTTCATGAGGCGATTCTTTCCGTCTCTAACGCGGCGACCCACACGGCGACAATCGCCCGGCTGAATTTCCTGCTCGGCGAATTATTTGCGGAGGTAGTGCGGGCGGCCGGCGTTCCGCTCGAGACCATCGAGTTGATCGGCTCACACGGCCAGACGATTTTCCACGAGGGCGAGCCGGTGGAATTCCTGGGCCGCAAGATTGCAAGCACGATGCAGATTGGCGAGGCGGCCATCATCGCCGAGCGGACGGGCATCGAGACCATCGCCGATTTCCGGACCAGTGACATGGCGGCGGGCGGAAAAGGCGCGCCGCTGGTCCCTTTTCTCGACTATCGATTGTTCCGGCATCCGTCGATCGCGCGGGTGGCGCTCAACATCGGAGGCATCGCGAACATTACCGTGATTCCGGCGGGCGCCCGAATGGAGGACGTGATCGCATTCGATACCGGGCCGGGAAATATGGTGATCGACGCGCTTGCGCCCCCGTTCGATCGGAATGGAGAGCGGGCGCGCGCCGGACAGGTGAATCAGGCATTGCTCGAACGGCTTCTCGATGAGGATCCGTATTATCGCCGTGAGCCGCCGAAAGCATGCGGACGGGAGCAATTCGGCGCTGACTTCGTCGAGCGTACCCGCATTGATATCGCAACCGCAACTGAGTTGACCGTTCGAACTATCGCCCTGGCAATTGGAAAGTATCCGGCGATCGAGGAAGCAATCGTCTCTGGCGGTGGAGCGCACAATGGCTACATGATGGAACGGCTTGCCGCGGTTCTGAAGCCGCGCGTGACCACATCGGCGGAGTTCGGAATCGGCGTAGATTCCAAGGAAGCCATTCTGTTTGCGGTGCTGGCGCACCAGACACATCAGCGGCGGGCGGGCAATTTACCCTCCGCTACAGGCGCCCGGAAAGCGGCCATTCTGGGCAAGGTTTCCTACAAATAACCAGGGAACAAATTTCCGGCGTGCCGCGTTTACTCCCTTAGCGAGGTGATTCCATGTTCTGTACCAAGTGCGGCATCGAGCTGAGAGAGCAAGACAAGTTCTGTTCCGAATGCGGAACATTTGCCGGGCGCGGAAGGCCGGTTATGCGCGCGGACCGGTTGAGCCGGCCCGTTACCGAAACCAAAATAGCGGGCGTTTGCGCGGGTTTCGCCCGTTACTTCGGCGCCGACGTAACGCTGGTTCGGATTATCTGGCTGGTTTTGTGTGTATGGCCCCTGCCGCTGTTCGGCGTCATTTCCTACATTGTGGCCTGGATCGTGATGCCGAAGGACCCGTTGGCGCTGCCGGCCGGAAATATGCATCCGGCAAACGGCTAGCTGAACTATTGCTGCGGCGTGAGCCGGCCGGTCCGCTTCCACTCCGCGATCCGGGTGAAGTGGTGCTGGAAGTAATAAATGTTGAAGAAGAAAGTCATCACGCCGCTCAACTTCAGCCCGATCGGCTCGACGGTGTTGTAATACTGGACGAGCGAACTGCGCATCTTGAAGAACGCTAAAATCGCGCAGACAACGACGATCACCATGATCAAGAAGCCCATCCCCGCCACCATCGTGGCGTCACTCGTCCCCCCTGCAAATGCCGCGAACATGGTCAGCCCTACGTAGGCGAAATCGAGCACGAAGGCGACAATGAGAAGCGCGCGAGAGATGTTGCGCGGGTCAATGCGCTTCACGAAACTCGATTCGACGAAGATCCATACGAGCCCGAAGAGGCCGAAAGTGAACATGCTGATGATGAGCACCAGCGCCCAATGCAGGTTCGGCGGAATGGGACCAGTGGTTGCAGCGGCCGCGGGCATGGCGACAGTCTCAGCGCCGAAAGATCCGTAGTTCGGTTGGGCGGCGGGTGCTGGCGCGAAGGCGGGAGCTTCAGCCGGAATTACCTGCGAGAGCGGCGCCCAGTTGGGCAATCCCTCGGCCCAGGCAAGGTCGGTCATACTGACGCGTCCTTCCGCAATCATCCTTCGCACGTCGGCAAGGGAGAAGGGTCCTTGTTGTTGACCGCCAGGAGCCACCCAATAATTCATCCCGGCGAGTATAGCGCATTTGGAAGGCGGGATGTATCTGAATTGAGTGGAGCGATTTTGTTAAGCTTGTGGTGCGCGTTCGAGCGGGAGTAATTCAGTTGTAGAATGCCAGCTTCCCACACCCCTCCTTTGATTTCAATTAAACTTGACCCACGGATGGAAGCCGGTGTCGCGCGCAGAGACGGGCAGTGAAGCTGCCCGAGCCCGATCCCACGACTCGCTGGCTGGGCCCGGCTCTGATCGTCTTCGCGGTGGCTATCGTTGGCCTGTTGGTTTTTCGCGCAGTCCAAGTCGCGAAGTCGCCGGGATCACTTCCTGCGCACGTGAATTCCGTCGCGGTCCTGCCTTTTGTCGACGTGAGCGAAAAACGGGACCAGGAATATTTTTGCGAAGGCATGACCGAAGAGGTAATCCACACACTGACACAAGTTCCAGGACTTCGCGTGCCCGCGCGCACTTCGGTCTATCGCCTGCGCAACGCGGATATTGCGGAAGTCGGCCGCCAGCTTCGGGTGGAGACGGTGCTCGAAGGCAGCGTACGAAAAGAAGGCGACCATCTGCGCGTGACAGCGCAGTTGATTCGCGTGTCCGATAACAGGCATCTATGGTCGGAGACTTACGATCAAACCACCAAGGAGGCTTTCTCTATTCAGCAGTCCATTGCCCGCGCCGTTGTGGAGAAGCTGAAGAACTGAATGCGGTGAAGACTGAGCCGGCGGAAAAACACTAGCACAAACGCAGACGACAAAACCGATCGTCTGCGCCACCGGAGCACTGACCGAATTGTCCAGTGGGAAACTCCACTTGTGGGGCCGGTTGGTAACAAATTGACAATCTGCCCACAAACTTCTTGCGGGGTTCACATCTCCCGCCGGTTCTCCAGCGACTTCCCCATCGTCACCTCATCGGCGAATTCCAGATCGCTCCCCACCGGCACCCCCATCGCGATGCGCGTGATCATCAAACCCAGTGGCTTGAATAATCGCGACAAATAAACGGCGGTCGCTTCGCCTTCCACCGTCGGATTAGTGGCGATGATCAGCTCCTTCACGTCGCCGCCCTGCAGCCTCTCCAGCAGATTCGGAATGCGCAACTGATCCGGCCCTATTCCCCGCAGCGGCGACAGCGAACCGTGCAAGACGTGAAACAGCCCCTGGAACTGGCGCGTGGTTTCGATCGGCAGAATGTTGTGCGGTTCCTCCACCACGCAAATCACGGAATGATCGCGATGCGGATCGCGGCAGTAATCGCACAATTCGCCGTCGCTGATGTTATTGCAGACCGCGCAGATTCCCAGGTTGTCCTTGACGTCCACCAGCGCCTGCGCCAGCCGTTGCGCATCTTCGCGCGGAGTGCGCAACACGTGGAACGCCAGCCGTTGCGCCGATTTCTGGCCGATTCCTGGCAGGCGTTTGAACTCCTGAATCAGGCGCGCGAGCGGTTCAGCGAAGTCCGGCATGAGTTACAGCAAGCCGGGAGGCAAACCCATTCCGCCCAGCAGGCCGCCCATCTTTTCCTGCGTGGCTTCGTCGACTTTTTTCGCCGCCTCGTTGAACGCCGCCATCACCATGTCCTGCAGCATCTCCACGTCGCCCGCCACTTCCGGATCGATCTTGACGGCCGTGACGTTCTTCTTGCCGTCCATGTTTACGGTGACCATTCCGCCACCGGCCGTCGCCTCCACGCGGATGAGCGCGATCTCCTCCTGCAGCTTTTTCTGCATCTGCTCGGCCTGCTTCATCATGGCTTGCATGTTTCCGGGAAGTTTCATTAGTCCTGCCTTATTCTTTTAGATTTCTCACCACGCGCACCTGCGAGTCCGGGAACATTTCCTGAAAGCGCTGTACTTCGGGGTGCGCCAGCGCACGCTCGGACACATCGTCTTCGACCGGCGTCACCTTGCCGGCTTTGGCCGCATCGGGAACACCCAAGGTAATTCTAATTCGCATGGGCCGCCCAGCGACCTTCTGCACGATCTTCAGGATATCCTTTTCGTTCAACGACAGCTTGAACTCCTCCGGCGTGACGAAGAGCAGCTCGTTGTTCGTCTCGGTGATTTGCGAATGCTCCACCGCGTCGGCCGTGAATTGCATTCCAGCTTCGAGCAGCGCCGCGTGCAAACGATCTTTCCATGCTGCGGGACTGGGGGCTTGGGACTGGGGACTGGCGGGGGGCGGCAGCACAGGCTTTCGAGCCGGTGCTGGTTTGGAGGTCATTCCTCCGCCCCCACTCAATCCACCCAGCGCCTCTTCAATCGCAACCAATTTCCCGGCCTGCACCAACCTCAACAGCCCAATTTCCAAATGCAAACGAGGCTGCAAGGAAAACTGCAAATCTTTGAACAGGTCGAGCGTGAGCTGCAAGTAGCGGGTCAAGTCTTCCTCGGAAAATCCCGCCGCGATCTCCGCCAGCCGTTGCTGCTCCGGCCCGGTCGCCGCGATCAGTCGCGTGTTTGCCCCGGCCACTTTCGACACCAGCAGATTCCGGAAATAACGCGCCAGCTCTCGGCAAAAATGCTGCAAGTTGCGCCCGTTGCGCTCGAGTTCCATCACCATCTCGAGCATGCGCCTGGAATCCTCGGCGGCCAGCGCCTGCGTAACTTCGTTAAGAGAATCCAGCGAGAACATGCCCAGCAATCCGCGCACTTCGGCGGCGTCTATTTTCAAACCGCAACACGCGATGGCCTGATCCAGCGCCGACAAGGAATCGCGCACGCTGCCCTCGCCGGCCTGCGCCAATACGCTGAGCGCCTCCGCATCCGCTTCAATGCCTTCTTGCTTGCAAATCCACTCCATGCGCCCTACCACTTCGGCGAAATCCACCGACCGAAAACTGAACTGCTGGCAGCGCGACGCAATGGTGGTCGGAATCTTGTGTACTTCAGTAGTACACAGAATGAAGACCACCCACTCCGGCGGCTCTTCCAGCGTCTTCAGCAGAGCGTTGAACGCTTCGCTGGTGATCTGGTGCGCTTCGTCGACGATGAAAACCTTGTAGCGGTCGCGCGCCGGCCGGTAGCGGACATTCTCGCGCAGCTCGCGCATTTCGTTGATGCCGCGATTCGACGCCGCGTCGATCTCGATGACGTCCACCGCGCCGCCGCCGGTGATTTCCAGGCAGCTCGCGCATTTTCCGCAAGGCTTAGTGGTGGGCCCTTCGATGCAGTTCAAACAGCGCGCCAGGATGCGCGCAACAGTGGTTTTTCCGGTCCCGCGCTGCCCGCAAAAAATGTAGCCGTGAGCAATGCGATTCTGCGTGATGGCGTTTTCGATCGTGGTTCGAACGTGTTCCTGTCCGATCAGTTCCGCAAAAGACTGCGGCCTGTATTTTCTGGCGATTACTTGGTACATGGAGGCGCGATGGAGAACTAATGCCAGACCCCGGGTGATCCGCGGCACACGAGCTAAACCGCTACCGTTGCTTCCTTCCGGATCTGGCGGGGTTCACAGCCGACCGTTGCACGAAGCCCGGAGCCTGACAACCACCCATGCTAACACGGGCGCCGGTGATCGCTCGTCGGTAATTAGTGACATTGGTAATTAGTGCGGTGCGCCGGAAAACTTGTTCAACC
>DATDHK010000410.1:0-9106 GCA_036521635.1 Bryobacteraceae bacterium
GCCAGCAATCGGGTTTCTTTAGTAGATGGGTCGTTCGGCAAGCCCTTTTCGAAGCCCGGCAGACCGTCTTCCATTAGATACCGCAGCCTCTGCATCGAGCGCTCCTCCTCTCGCAATTGCTCGCGGTATTCAATGTCCCGCACAAGACCCAGATTAAGCAGGATAATGAGCCATATCGCCCACACCACGCTGACAATGGAGGCGAAACGATGACGGGAACTCCAGTTCCTGGACCGCTCCCAGAGGCTGCTGCGCCTCGCCGTCACCGGGAGTCGTTCCAGGAAGTTCTCGATGTCGAACCTCAGGCGATCCGCGCGTGGATACCTCTGCGCCGGATCTTTCCTTAGCGCCTTCAGGATCACCGCATCGAGATTGCCCTTCAGAACGCGGCTTAGTCGACGCGGGGAATAAACGCGCGAATGGGCGCTTGTCACGGAGATGCGCGAAGTCGTACCGCTGCCGGGCTCACTGGTTTCGAGCAATGCCTGACTCGGCGGCCGCGGCGCGCGCTCGCAGATCACTTGCATCCAATCGGCGCCGTTGAGAGCGAAATCGGAGAATGGACGTTGGCCCGTCACCAACTCGTACAGCAGCACTCCGAGAGCGTACACGTCGGTCGCGAAGCTCAAGCCGTCTCCGTTCACCTGCTCGGGACTGGCGTAGGCCCTCGTCCAAGGAGAGTCGCCTGGTTTGGTGAGGCGCTCGACGGCCTGCCCCCGATCGAGGAGTTGCGCCACGCCAAAATCCAGGATTCGCACCGCGCCGGCATCCGTCACCAGGATGTTGGCTGGTTTCAGATCCCGATGCAGTACGCGCTGCTCATGAGCATACTCGACAGCTTTGCATAGTTTTACAAATAGCCGGAGCCGCTCGGGAATCGTGAGCCGGCGGTGATCGCAATATTGAGTGATGGGTACACCGGCCACGTAATCCATCACCATGTAGGGAACTCCGCCCGGCGTTGTTCCGGCGTCTATGAACTTGCAAATATCTTCGTGGTTCAGGTCGGCCAGAGTCTGACGTTCGCGAAGAAATCGAGGTATTTCGCCGGGGGCCATGTCGAGGAATTTGATGGCCGCCTCTTCCTTTCCCGCGGGAACCGTGCGCCAGGCGCGATAGACACGGCCGAATCCACCCTGTTTTATATGCTCTTCAATACGCCAATCGCCGACGAGGCTGCCTTCCCGGCCGCGGCCCCATTCTGGAAGGTTCACCGCCGAGCCGGGCTCGCGATCCTCTCCTTCTTCGAAATCGCGCAGGAGACTGGCGGCAGCGGCAGCCACCTCTGGCTCCGCTCCCGCGTGCGCCGCGATGAACCTTTGCCTCTCCGTTTGAGGCAGCTCTATCGCCGCTTGAAATAATTTGTAAGCCAATAATCCAATGTCATTCGCCATAAGCGCGCGCAACTTATAAGCGGATTTTTGGAGTGCGCCTGCTCAAAGCCGCCAGTGAGCAGACTAACATTCTTAAAATGATTTCGCAAAATTGCCGTCTTTTGGCGGCGGGCGTCGCGGTTGCCTTAGCCCAGAGGGCCGCCCGGTGCAGGCATCTGATCCCAGAATTTCCGGATGTCGGCGCGCGGATCGTTTTCGACGCGCGTGTCGTTGTCGAAGATCATGGTCCCGCGCTTGGCTGTTTCATACGCCGGCCAGTTCGGGATTTTCGGATGGTTGGGATTGCCTGTTTTGGCGAAGGCCACCCAGGCCGCGGCGAAGTTGCCCCACAGCGCTCTCTGCTGTGGCGATCCCGTACCACCGATGCCGTCGCGATAGTTGTTGAACGACGCCGAAACATCGGTGCCGTGAACCGCGCCGAACTTTCCTCCGAAACTCGGGCTTTCGTAGGCCCACAGATACATGTAGGCCGGCGCCTTGCCCGCGGCGGCTTTGCGCTCAGCCTGCGTGATGGCGCTACGCCGGAATCCGCTATCGGTCAGCACTTGGGCCTGGATCAGGAACGGCGACTTTTTCGCATTCCAATTCGACTTGCGATACAGGGCATAAATTTCATCGCTCTTGGTTTTGAAGCGCTGGTTCAGCATAGCCTTGAGCCCCGCGTCATCCAGGTCGAAGTTGGTTAGCCCCAGAGCGGCGTCTTCCAAAGTTGTGGAGACGATGACCGGGACATCGGCCGACTCGGGCGGCGCCACAGGATCGAACGGATGGTGAGGAAGAACATCGCCTCCCACCACCGGTCCAAATCCACCGAGGCCCAAACCGAGCGAACTCTGCGCCTCCAGAATCTGTTGCCAGGGGAGCTTCTGAATGTTGGCGATATTGTCTTTGGATATGCCGAGCTTGGCGAGTAATCCCCCGGCCAGTATGGCGCCGCGTTCGGGCGTGGTGAGCCGTAGCGACGAGCCGCTCTGCACCGCCGCGCGATGGAAGAGCCCTTTGCCGCTCGGCATGGCGAGAACGGTGGAAGTCTTGGCGCCGCCGCCGGACTGTCCAAATATCATGACGTTTTTCGGATCGCCGCCGAACCGCTCGATGTTGTCTCGAACCCATTCGAGCGAAGCCACCAGGTCCATCACGCCGGTGACGCCCGCCATGGCGAACTCCGGCGGCGCGCCGAGATCGGCCAGATGGAGATAGCCAAAACTGGCAAGGCGATGATTTACGGTGACGACCACGACGTCGCCGAACTTCGCCAATTGAGCGCCGTCAAATCCGGGAGCGTTGCCTGAGCCCGTCGCAAATCCGCCGCCATGGAAGGACACCAGCACCGCGCGCTTTTGCCCGTCGTTGATGCCCGGCGTCCACACGTTCAACACCAGGCAATCCTCGCCCATGCCGCCCGGCTGCTGGTCCCACTGGATCATCATGCCGTAGTCGCTGCGTAAGTCGGCGATGGTCTGGGGACAGATTTGTCCGTGACCGAGACACTCGCGCCCTCCCGTCCATGCGGCGGGCTTCTTGGGAGGCATGAACCGGTTCTTGCCGCCGGTGGGCGCGCCGTAGGGAATGCCCTTAAATTCTTTGATGCCGGTATTGGCGATGCCCTGGATTTTACCGTTCGTCGTTTCCACTTCCCAGAAGAGTTGCCGGTCGCTGCTGCCGCCCAATGCGGCGGGTGGGCGAGGCGGAGTTTGTGCCTGCGCGGCCTTTGAGGCTACCGCGCCGGCGGCAACCGCCAGCGACGAATACTTCAAAAATGTGCGCCGGGAATTCTCGGTTTTCATGCAGTCCTCCAGTGACGGCTTTGGGTTCGATTCGAGGTTATTATACGCGATGCGGCGTCAACGGATTGCCATGGACACCGGCTGGCTGGCAATGCCGGCGACGGCGAGCACAAGCGGCGCCGCGTCTCCGCTTTTCACGCCGCCCGGGACGGTCATGTTGACCTGATACAGACCTGTAAAGCCGGGCGTCAGTCCCGCGAAGAAAACATCGGCCGCCACTCCGCCGATAGTCGCCGTCACCGGATTGACCGTGTTCTCGATTTGTCCCGCTGGCGCGGCTACGCCCGCCACCAACGGCGGCTGCACCTCGCCCAGGCCGCTGCAATAGACGGTCAGTACATTGCCGGCGGTAGCGGGAGATGCCGGCGCGGCCAGGGTCTGCACACCATCGGACGCGACGACGTAGATGTGACCCTGGCCCGTGCCGCTCTGATCGGTAGTGAACACCGCGGGCTGCGAGTCGAAGAGTGCAATGGTTTCCGGCGACGAAAGCGTCATCCCGCGTTGCACAATGATCTGGTACTTCGTCTTCGTCGGCAGTTGATATGGCACCAGCGCGTTGATCTGGTTTTCGTTGACGTACACCAGCGGCGCCAGCGCTCCCTTTAGGATTACCGACGTGGTGGCCAGCCGATCCGGCAGCGGAAGGCTGCTCGCCCCCGCCAGGCGCTCGGCCAGCGCCGTTCCGAAAAGCGAGATCAGCGTTCCCGGCGCGGGCGACGACACATAGCTGGCCGCGCCCACCACGCCGCCAGCGCCGATGATGGGAACCTGCGGGTTCGCGGGCGCACTGCCAGTGATCTGTGCCGAACCGGTCAACGCGGGCGTAAAGCTCTCCGCATTCAATTTCACCGTCAGCGAGGTAAACGGATGCTGTGGCGTCCAGGTGGCGGACCAGCGTCCGCTCTGGAAACTAGACAGCGCCAGCGGTGGATCGCCGTTCGAAAATGAAGCCGCTACCGCGCCTGAAGACATCGGCGATCCGCAATCGTCGGCGATGGAAACTTCAATCGCCGCGGGCCACGCCGCCGGGCTGGTAAAATTCACGCCGAGCAGCGTGAACACCGGCAACAGCTTTGCCGGTTTGCAGGCTGGCGGAGCCTGTAGCGCCGTGTGCGCAACGCCGCTGGGCGCGGCCCCGGCGGCGACGACAAACAGCAGATTCACAACTCGTGTGTTCCCGTCGAAGAATAAGAATGAAAGCGAGCCGCTGTAGATTCCGGCTGGAAGATTGTCTACGGGCTGAACTGAAAAGCTCACTGGCTGACCCGGAACCGCATTTCCCCCTATCGGCCGATAGTTGAACCAAATACTCGGACTGGAAAATGTGGCGGCGGTATTAAACGGCAGGGTTGCCGTGGTCGGGTTGGTAATCAGGCCGCTTTGCGCGGCCGGCACTGCGCCGCCCGGTGCGCCCACGAAAAAAAGTCCGGTGGGCTCCACCACCGCGCCGGGACTTTGGGCCGCTGGCAGGACGCTCAACACCACGGACACGATTTGCAATGAGTCTATGTTGGTTGGCTTGATCGTCACCACGCCGTAGTAATCGCCGGGCTGCAGGCTGGATGCACTCGCCGCGATCTGGATCGTGGGCGCCGGTTGCGCTGGGTCGCTGGTTCCCGCGGCGGGAGCGATCTGCAGCCAGTTTCCTCCCGAAATGGTGGACGAGGCAGCGGTCCAACTTACCGCTTTGGTCGTCGCAAAGACCGAGACGCTCCGCTGAAGCTGGTCGGCCGATCCGGCTACGGCGCGAAACGTCACGCCGCTCTGCGAGAGAACCAGAGGCGACGTGGCCGGCGACACAACGGAGTAGGCCAAGCCGTTGGCGCCGGTAATTCCGCGCGTCAGGATCGAGCTTTGCCCGGCGCGCGCGGACACGCGCACGTCGTTGCCGAAAAACTCCGCGAAGTAGAACTGGCTCGCGCCGGCATCGAAGGCTATGCCGTTCGGGCCCAGCACGCCAGTCAAAACGGCGCCGGTATCCGTGGCCCCATTGAATTCTTCGATGAAGCCGGTGTCGGCTCCGACAGTTCCGTTGAAGTTCAGGTTGCCGGAATTAGTGACCAGCAACCGGCCTGTGACGCGATTAAAGGCCAGGTAGCGCGGCGCCATGATGTGGTGGTCCGCGTCGGATTGGAAGAACAGCGACGCCGAGAGATTCGGTGTGACCTTATATATAGCGTCGACGCCACCGGTACTCACCACGTACAGGTTTCCGTCCGCGGAATTGTAAGCGATGCCCCGGGGCGAAGGAAGGGACGCCGTGCCACTCTGCCGCACACCGGCGGAATCGAATTTGTAGATCAGGCCGGTGTTCAACGCGCTGACGTACGCGCTTCCGGCCGGGTCGAACGCAATGCCAAACGGCCCGCTGCCGGTGGGCAGCGCCGCAAATATGCTCAGGGCTCCGGTGGAGATGGCATACTTGCGGATCACGCTGTTGCCAAAATCGGCGATGTACAGGTTGCCCGATGCGTCCACCGCCAGTCCGGTGGGACTGCTCAATCCGCTGGCGATCGGGGCCTGGACTGCGCCGCTAGCGGCGTCGTAGGCAGTAACGGTCCCGTTGGTTTGGCCGCAAACGTAGACGGTGGCGGCCTGCATTACCGGACAAATTACCGCGAAATATAGAGCTATTGTTAACCGGTTTGGGGCGCTTTTTGCGATATGCCTATGAAGCCATGACAATGGACTTCGGCCGCCGGACGTCGTCGATGTGACGGTACACATATTTCCGTCAGTATAGCCCATCTTTATGCGCCAAATGTAGATGGCCGGCCTATCCTAATTTGGGGCAAATTAGGATGCCACCGTTAGATCTTAAAGGTAAAGACCGATTCCACAATCCGGTCGACATCGGAGTCGGAAAGATTTTGGTGCAGCGGGAGCAGCAGCGTCGTGTCCGTTGCGAGGTCGGCTCCCGGATACGATCCGGAGTCGGCGTAGAGCGATGTGCGATGCAGCGGCCAGTAGCGGAAGGTTGTGTAGATATCCCGCTCGCGCAGATGGCATGCAAGCTTGTCCCGGATGCCGGTCTGGGCTTGAACCCAGTAGAAATAGGGAGCGTTTTCCTCATTCGGCGGCGGTGGCAATCGGAGCCAAGGGATTCCCGCAAAGGCGCTATTGTACGCGCGTACAACTTGCCGCCGGCGATCAATGAATCCGTCGATCCGCCGGAGTTGAACAAGCCCAATGGCCGCTTCAAGGTCGTTCATGGACGACCAACGCCCCCAGCAGTCGGGATTGAGTTCCCACCAACGCGCACGGCTATTCGCCGCTCCTTCCAACCCCGGCCTCACGCCCCCCAGAGTCACGCGATGGAACACCCGCTGCCTGAAGGCCTCGTCTCCAATGCGAATCATTCCCCCATCGCCTGTGGTTAGAAGTTTCATCGAGTCGAAGGACCAAACGCCAATATCGCCAAACGTTCCGTACGAATCGCCGTTACACCTTCCGCCCAGAGCACAGGCGGAATCTTCTATCAGCACGACATTTCGCGCCTTGGCGAGTTTAGCGATGTCCTGAATCCAGTCCAACCGGCCGCCGAAGTGGAGCAACAGGATCGCTTTGGTTTGTGCAGTCAGCGCTTTCTCTATATGCTCCGGACGAGGATTCAAAGTCAACGGGTCCACGTCGGCCAGCCGCAACCGGGCGCCTGACGCGCGCGCAGCATGAGCCGCGCCTATGAAACTTATGGTGGGCAGTATTATTTCGGCTGAGGGGCCAAGATCGAGGGCTGCAACTACCTGGAAAAGACCCTCGGTACAACTGGTCACGCCGATCATTTGTTCGCTTTCGGATCCGATGTAAGCTGCAAATGCTTTTTCAAAGGCTTTCAGTCTTGGCCCCGCTCCCGGCCAATTATCGGCAAAGACCTCGGCTATTGCCGAGAGTTCGTCCGGGCCAAGCGTAGGTTGAAACATCCGGATCACGAGCAGGTCTCCATTTTGCTCTCGATCCAATTTGCGATGGTTTCATCCACGGTGCAGATGCCGTCCCGGACGAGTTCCTGCGCCTGCGCCGGCGACAGGAATTGGCTTTCATAGTCTTCCCGCAACCGGCCTTCCCGGTACAAACGGATCCAGCGGCGCCAATGCCAACTCCACCAAGGTTCCAAGTGGGTGTTTTTCTCAAAGAACGCGATTCCGGCCGTGACTTTTGCCTCCAACTTATCGAACGCCCGGATGGGGTAGTGCAGGAAGCGCAATTCCGGAAATTCTCTGGTATTCCCCCACGACGTCGCTACGCTGTGCATTCCCGGTCCATATCCCGCAAAGGCCGACGCTCGCGTAATGGTTTTTGGCGGATGCCGCACAAACATATAAGGGACTGGAAGATCGCCTGAAACCGTTAGTTCAGCCAGCGGATCCGTTGGTTTATCGATACGCAGGGTCAGCATTTCCGTGGCCCTCCTCGCAGGCTGGAAGACGGGTCCGGTCATGTTGAAACAGGGAACGCTGATTGCGGTGACGTCATCCGCCGCCGCCCTCTGAAGGATTGTTCTGAGATCCTGCCCTTGTGGACAAAGAAACTCGTCCACATCGTTCATAATGATCCAGTCGGCATTATGCCGCTCAATGGCCAGCTTTATCAGGGCTTCTTCCGAACGGTATTTTAGCCGGTTCTTATCCGGAAGAAGCGACCACTGGACGCGCCCGCTCTTGGCGAAAGACTCCAGTATTTCTTGAGTGCTATCGGACGACCCGACATCCTCCGCGAGAATGAGATCGACTCCTAAGTCGAGGTGCCACTCAATATAGTCGCGCAGTATGTCACTCTGCTCGGATGGGAGAACAAGCAGAACGATCTTGTCATTGGTCAAATTTTTCGAATCACTTTCGCCGGTCTGCCGTAGGCGAGTACGCCGGCGGGGATGTCTTCCAAAACCAGGGATCCCGCCCCCACCAAAGAGTCGGCCCCGATTCGGATCCCCCCGCCGACGATCGTCCCGATTTCCACGGTAGCCGCCTGCCCGACAATGACGCGCCCACCCAGATGTGCACCGGCATTGATCCAGGCGCCGTCTGCGATGATACACTCATGATCCACGCTTGCGCAAGTGGAGACGATCACATTCTCGCCAAGCCTGGAACCCGGCATAACTACGGCTCCGGCCATGATGATCGTGCCTGCGCCAATCGGTACGCCGGAGGCGATTACAGTGTGAGGATGGATGGCAGTGGCCAATTGAAATCCTTTGGCGCGCGCCAGCCCGGTGAGCTGTAGACGAGCGCGGCCGATGCTGATGGCGCAAATGACGTGAGTGACTCCTTGCTGCAGCAGGCCGGGCAGTTGCTCTTCGCCCCCCAGAACAGAGGCGCCGCAGAATTCCGTCTGCGCCCGTTCCGGGTTGATGCTGTCAAGAAAACCGGAGATCTGATACTGGTCCTGCAACCGAATGGTGTCGGCCACGATCATCGCCGTGCTCCCGGCGCCCCATATCACCAGTTTCTCTCTCATAAAACGCCCGGTCTCCAGCTTTGAGGAACAGGTCGAGAATAGCATAGATCGTGATTCGATCTTTCAACGTTCCTAACCATTGGAACCTTGTCGAATCGCCGTGAAGGAGCATCGCGGCAATAGGATGGGAGAGTGCAAGTTGTTGAATCTATGTAAAATATAAGACCTCAAGCCGTTACCGTCATATTGGTGACTCTACTCGTTGACAACGGTCCCGGTCCGGGTGTACAATTCGGTCTCGGCCTATTTAGCAAGTTTGAAAAACCGGCG
Organism: Bryobacteraceae bacterium; assembly: GCA_036521635.1. Classification (GTDB taxonomy): domain Bacteria; phylum Acidobacteriota; class Terriglobia; order Bryobacterales; family Bryobacteraceae; genus Palsa-89. The sequence goes on from DATDHK010000410.1 coordinate 8,912, forward strand.
GCTCACGGGTGCGCATCGCTGACATGCATGCAAGGGCCTAGTATAGTTTGTCAAAACAAAAAGGAGATACATAATATGAAAAAACTGACTTCGAATCTGTTGGGGCTCGCGCTACTGGCCCTTGGGTTCGCCTCTATGGCCAATGCTCAGGCCACGCGTACTTGGGTGTCGGGAGTCGGCGACGACGCCAACCCC
>DATDHK010000411.1:0-5784 GCA_036521635.1 Bryobacteraceae bacterium
CCCACTTCGAGCGCCCAATTCGGCGTCAATTGCCGCTGGATGTTCAGAAGATACTGCATGGCGTAGCTGGTATGGTGCTTCGGCTCCATCGCGTAGGCGAACGGCGATGGCACATTGGCCGTGGTTCCGCTGCCGCCGGGAATGGAGTTGGTGTAGAACAGATTCGGCGTTCCTGTGGTTGACGTCAGCGTGACGCGGCCTCCGATGTTTCGCGCGAGGTCGAAATACGCATTGCCGATCTCCTGGTTGTAGAAGATGCCGAAGCCGGTGCGAACCACGGTTTTCGAATCCGGCGACCATGCGACGCCCACTCGCGGCGCGAAGTCGTGGTATTGCGTGTTCATCAGTTGGTTCGGCAGCAGCCCGTTGTTGCACTTCGCACTCACCGTGGTCCAGCGAATGGCCAGCGGTGGGTTCGCGCTGTAAGGATCGGTGCAGTCGCCCTGGCGCAGCATGTACGGCGTGTCCGGCGCGTTCGAGAAAGCATTGATGTGCGGTACCGCGACCGTGAACAGATTGTTCAGCGTGTCGGTCCATGGTGGGGTTAATTCGTAGCGCAGTCCCAAGCTCAGCGTCAGGCTTTTGCTTACCTTCCAGGTGTCGTCGGCAAAGGCCGCTTCGGCGTTGCGCTGAAACTTCGCTGTGGCCAGCGCTACGGCCACCGTGGACTGGAAAATATCGCCCAGAAGGAAATCGGCAAACGCGTCGCCTCCCGTTCGCGTCGAGCTCTGGGTCGCGTTCGCCTGGAAGGCGAACTGGCCGCGTGAAAACTGGTTGCCGATCTGGTTGAAGTTCTGGCGGCTGTACTCAAAACCGAAGCGGAAGCTGTGCTTGCCCCGGTTCCACGAGAGATTGTCCACCAGTTGGAGCGTGTTGTCGTCGATTGCAAACGGACCGTCTTGCACATCACCGATCGCGGTGAAACCGTTGCCGGCAAATGAGACGAGCGGTACGCCCCAGGTTAGCGGCGCGCCGGGTTGCAGATTCGGGACTCCAAGCGCGGAAACCGTGTCGACAGCACCCGCGGAATAGGTGCCGAGCGAATTGCTGAACCGCGAATAGCCGAAACGGGCCTCGTTCACCACGGACGGAGTAAGCGTGCGGGTGTTCGCGCCAAGGTATTGCTCGTAGTTCGTCAGGATCTTGGTGCCCGTAATGCTGAGGCCGGTGTTCGCCTGATTCTCGTCGCCCCAGCTATACCGGCCCGACCATTGGGATCTGGCCGATTCCACGAAATCCATCCGCAGCGTGAAACCGTCGCGGTTATTCGGCGCCGAGTTCATCTGCGTGTAATTGCTCGAAAGGCCGGGAAGGTTGGAAGAAGGGTAGTAGTTCAGGAACTTCTTCGAGATCGCGTCGATCCGAGTCGGCGGAATCTTGTTGTTCGAAAAAGGTTGTTTGATTCCGGCGTTCGCGGCGGCCGTGTCGGGATCGTAAATGGTCGTGTTGAGACCGCCGAAGTCGCCTGTGAACATGGCCGGCGTTGGCACGGAATAAGTGCCAAGCGAATTCTGCCGCTGCGTCTTCCATTCGTTATTGGCCATGAAGAACAGCCGGTTCCGCCCATCGAATAGCTTCGGAATGCGCACTGGCCCATCGATTTCGAACCCATAGTCATTCCACTTGAAGGGCGACTTGACGGGATGCACCGACGTGAACGCATACGGCACAGCATCGAACTTGTCGTTGCGAACGAATTCGAAGATAGAACCGTGGTAGGCATTGCCGCCTGACTTGGTCACCACGCTGATCTGCGTGGACTGATGGCCGAACTCGGCCGGGTAGATGCCGGTTTGTACCTTGAATTCCTGTATCGCATCGATGGAAGGCAGCACCACATACGTGGAGAAGTTCGGGTCGGTATTGGTCACGCCGTCCAGCGTGAAGTAGTCGAACATGATGCGATTGCCACCCGCCGAGATCGATTGCGCCGCGCGGTCGCCGCCCTGCCGTCCTCCTGCCTGGCCCGAGTTCGCGGAGAGCGTGTTGACGTTCGCCGCCAGGGACACCAAGCCGAGATAGTTCCGCCCGTTCAGTGGCAGTTCCGTGACACCCTTGTTCTCGATCACGGTGCCGAGCGACAGGTTCTCCGTTTGAAGCATTAGTGCCGACGCAGAGACTTCCACCGATTCGGTGACGGATCCTACCTCTAGCGTGAAATCGAGGCGGACGGTTTGCTGAACCTGCACTGGCACGTTGCTGCTGCCCGTTTTCTTGAACGAGGTCTGTTCCACCTGGATCTTGTAAATGCCGGGCGCGACAGCCGCAAACGTGTAGTCGCCGGAACCGGTCGAAAGCGTTTCTCGTACCGCGTTGGTCGCGACATTGGTGAGAAAGATTTTGGCGGCCGGGACCGCGGCGCCGGTAGCATCGCTGATGTGTCCCGTTACCTCACCGAATGTCTGAGCGAATAGCGGCATCGCGGAGAGGATTCCCACAATCCCCGAAGTCAAAACAAAACGCCTCATTGTCATAGTTTTCCTCCTGGCAGTTCGGTCGGCTGGCCCGGCCCGGATGAGCAGTAATCGGTACGACTCCCACTCTGGTTGTTGGATAAACCTACCACGCGCTTCCGGCATGGACTAGGTTTGGTACCGTATATGGGCGAGAGAGCGAATGAAATCTTGGGGTTGGGTGCACGTCAAGCTCTCGGCCTTGCCGCGTGGCTAACCGTTAGCCTGGGCTGTTAGAAACCGCCTCAACGCGGCCAAATTGTTGTGATATGATGCAACCCGGGAACCCGCATGTGCGAAAACGAAGCGGCGCGACTCAGTGAGTCACAGACGCGAGACGTGCGGGCGGAGCTTACCCGTCTACTGGAGAGCGGCGCCTTTCGCAACAGCAAACGATGCAAGGAGTTCCTGGAGTACGTTGTTGAGCACACCATCAGCGGCCCGAGCGGCTCCCTGAAAGAGCGTTCGATCGGAGTGGATCTCTTCCTGCTGCCCCGGGATTTCGATACCGGACAGCACACCATTGTCCGCGTAACCGCCAACGAGGTCCGCAAGAAGCTCGCCCAGCACTACCTCGCGGAGAACGGTTCGTATCATCCGGTCAAGATTAGCTTGCCGCCCGGGTCATACAGCGCCGATTTCAAATGGGAACCGCCGGCGCCGGTCGAAGCGCCCGCCCCCGCACCTGCCCCGGCGCAGGCCCGATGGTTCAGCGGACCTGTGATTGCCTGCGGTACAGCCGCTCTGCTCATTGCAACGGGATTGGTTTTGTGGCGGTCGCATGCGGTGAAACCGATCACCGTCGATGCAAAAACAACTTCTCTTCCAGCCTCTCCGGGCGGGACATCGGCATTCGGCAACGAACTCCGGATGATCGCCGGTGCGACCAGCGTGTTCCTCGACCGTAGCGGGAGAACCTGGGGTCCCGACCGGTTCTTCACCGGAGGCAATGTCCTCGTTCGTCCGTCCGAGAGAATCCTCCGCACCTTGGACCCCGATATCTACAGGCGCCTGCGCAGCGGCGACTTCCGCTATGACATTCCGCTCGCGCCGGGCAAATACGAATTGCATCTCCATTTTGCCGAGACCGGTCTCTCCGATTTCATCAGCGCGGAATCCAGCGGCGAGGGTCAGCGCCTTTTTCGAGTCTCCGCCAATGGAGATCGCATTCTGGGCGCGTTCGATGTGGTGGCCGATGCCGCCGGAGCGAATATCGCCGATGAGCGTGTCTTCCGCAACATCTCACCGGCCGAAGATGGCTTTCTGCACCTGAGCTTCAGTGCCATGAGAAGTACGGCGATGCTGAACGGAATCGAGATATTTCCGGTCACTGGCGGAAAGGTGAGGCCGATCCGGATTCGCGCGGGTTGGACCACGGCATGGCAGGATCCTGACGGACACCCTTGGCTGGCGGATTCCTATTTCATGGGCGGCAACGCCCTGGTCCGTACCACGAACCCGGCTCAGGGCGGCAACTCCATTACCCCCAACTTGGCGCTATACGCTAGCGAGCGCTGGGGCCACTTCTCCTATGCACTGCCCGTTGCCGACGGCCGTTATCGCGTCACGCTGAAATTCTGCGAAGGCCATTACGGCAAACGAAATACCGGCGGCGGACTCGGCAGCCGTCTATTCGACGTCTACTGCAACGGCGTGGCCTGGATGCGGAACTTCGACATCATGAAGGAAGCGGGCGGAGAAGGCCGGCCCATCGACCGCACGTTTTCCGGTATCCGGCCCAACGCCCAGGGCAAGATCCTCCTCACGTTCGTACCGACCACGGGAATGGCCTGTCTAAACGGCATCGAGGTAGTCGAGGACGTGCGGTAATCCGCTTGGCAAACCGCGCCCGCGCCAAAGCCGCGACCGGATGTTTATCTATCACTTCACTGCCACAACCCTGTAACGGAGTGCCTCCATATCCCGCGGTGCCGGTGGCAGCCTCGCCGTTACTTCCAGGGTTTATCTTGCCGAATAGCAGATGTGCTCGATGAACTGGCCGTAGAGGTTGGGCGAGGATCGGTGCCCAGGTCTTGGCGGTTTCCATAGTGACAGCGATGCGTTGCTGACCAGCCGAAGCGGCCAATACTGCTCGGTACGGCCACTGGAGGAATTTTCGCAACATGATCGATTACCATTCAGCGACGGATCCATCCTTGTGAAAGACCCGCGCCATCGGCCGACTCCCGGCGAATGGGTATTTCTTGAGCGCGTCTTCGCTTGGTCCGTGGCCGACGCCCGCGTCGGCCTTGGTTGCCTCCGAACAGCCGGACCAGGGGTCCGGCGCGGACGGGGGCGTCCGCCCCACTTTTGCCAGCTACTTCGCCACCGGCAACTTTGTGATGTTGGCCGTCACGCCGTTCTGAACAATCACCAGATTCAGGTTGCCGTTCTTAGCATTTGACGGAACCGTGAAGTTCACCTGGTACAAGCCCACGAATCCAGGACTCAGCCCCGCATATCCGACGTTCGCATCCTGCCCATCCACCATGACGGCCGGTATCAGAGTCACGCGCGCCAAAGGCTCGGTTCCAGGCGCGGGATCGCCCGACTTCACCGCCGGATTCGTCGGCCCCATGCCGGAAAGATAAATCACCAAAACCTCGCCGGGCTTGGCCGGCGAACTCGCGGTGACGTACGAAAAATCCGCGCCATGTTGAGCGATCGCGTGCCCGTCCGTATACGCCGCAACGCCGAGTTGAACGGGGACCACATCGATCAGGTCGGGTATCGTGAACGTACCATTCGCGGCAACCAGAATCGCGTGCTGCTGGTTGGCGGGCAAGTCCACCGCAATCTCCGCGTCGAGTTGGCCGTCACTCAAGTAGTAGAGCGGAAGTTGAAAACCGCCGGCCACGACGATGGTTCCGTTAAAGCTGTTCGGCAGCGGCAGCACTCCCGGAGTCGCCGTGCCGGACGCCAGTCCCGTGCCATAAACTTCTACTATCGTTCCGGGCGCGAGCGCTCCTCCACTCACGCGATTGAACACGTTCACGGTTCCGTTCTTGAAAAGCACGGGAGCGGTGTTCGGGTTAATTGTTCCGCTGAGCTGAATGGTCGCGGGCTGCAGCGAACCGGCCTCCGCATGGACGGTCACCACCATTTGCGGCGTAACGGCGCCGGCCTGCCAAGTGGCCGAATAGGCGCCCATCTGCGTGTCGGCGCGCAGCGTGAGCGGCGGATCGCCGTTCGAGAAACTGGCATCCACGGAGCCGTTGAGGATTGACGATCCGCAGTCGTCGTTCAACAGAACAATCAAAGTGGCCGGCCACTTGGCCGGAACCGCGAAGTTGTTCACCAGACCCGTTTGCGTGAGCGCCAGCTTGCTGGG
>DATDHK010000412.1:0-3082 GCA_036521635.1 Bryobacteraceae bacterium
GAGGAACACGGGGAACACAAGGAACACGCGGAATACTTGGGGTGGTGTTCCTCGTGTTCCCCGTGTTCCTAGTGTTCCTTCTTCTGGCATTCTCGCCAACCGCTCTACTACTCGATAGCCACTCTTCGAAGCAGCTTGAAATCCGTCAACATCTTGCCGGTCCCGAGGACCACGCTCGCCAGGGGGTCCTCGGCAATCGACACCGGCAGTCCGGTCTCTTCGCGTATCCTTCTATCTAGATTCTTCAACATTGCGCCGCCTCCGGTCAAAACAATTCCGCGGTCGCTGATGTCGGCGCTCAGCTCGGGCGGCGTCCGTTCCAGGGCAACCCGGATGGCGTTCATGATGGTGGCTACGCATTCCGCCAGCGCTTCGCGAATCTCGCTGTCGTCAATCGCCAGAGTTTTGGGCACGCCTTCGATCAAGTTCCGGCCCTTGATTTCCATCGTCAGAGGCTTGTCCAGAGGATAGGCCGAGCCGACCTGAATTTTGATGGCCTCCGCCGTGCGCTCGCCGATCAGCAGGTTGTACTTGCGCTTCAGGTACTGCATGATGGCGTTGTCCATCTCGTTGCCGGCCACGCGAACGGAGCGGGAGTAGACAATGCCCGAAAGCGAGATCACGGCCACGTCGGTGGTGCCGCCGCCGATGTCCACAACCATGTTGCCGGAGGGCTCTGTCACCGGCAGGCCCGCGCCGATGGCGGCCACCATGGCTTGCTCCACCAAGTGGACCTCGCTGGCTTTGGCGCGGTAGGCCGAGTCGATGACCGCTCGCTTTTCCACCTGCGTGATTTCGCTCGGCACTCCGATCACGATGCGGGGGTGCACCAGCACCTTGCGGCCGTGCGCCTTCTGAATGAAATAATTCAGCATGCGCTCGGTGACTTTGAAGTCGGCGATGACGCCGTCCTTCATCGGCCGGATGGCGACGATGTTGCCGGGCGTGCGGCCCAGCATTTCCTTGGCTTCTTTGCCGACCGCCTCGACTTCGCCATTGGTCTTGTTGATGGCGACGATGGAGGGTTCGTTCACCACGATCCCTTTTCCTTTCGCGAAGACAAGCGTGTTGGCGGTGCCCAGATCGATGGCTAGATCGGAGGAGAACAAACTAAACAGGGAGCGGATGTTCATGTAACGTTCGAGGGGCTGTAAAACGCGGCGATCCGGTAGTCAAGATTGTTGGAGGGAGTGGCCGGACAGTCCATAAAAAGCGTAGCATAACGAAGCGAGCGGCATCAATTTATTTTGGTGAAAGAGCTGAGGCGCAATATTGGCTGCCGGCCACCATACTCCATTGGAGTACACTAGGATTTGCCGGCCGTCGTAGAGACGCCGGCATTCCTAAGCGATGCGCGGTCGTTGGGACTGCCCAACGAGGACGCCAAAAACCAGAAAACCGATTTGGCGCCGAAAGAACGCCGCCTCTTGAAGGCCGTCCTGGCGGACATAGGCAAGGCTTACAGGTCTGTAAAGGAGTCGAGATGAATAAGAAGAAACCAACCGCCGGACAACGAATGATCGAGAGCGCCAGACAGGCGCTCGCTTTCGCCAAGGGAAAAGAGAATGGCTGCACGGTACATGTCCCTGCAGACATCGATGTCAAGGCGATTCGGGAGAAGATTTCCCTGTCTCAAAGCGAGTTTGCCAAGTTATTCGGTTTGAGTAAACGAACTTTGGAACATTGGGAGCATGGGCGGCGTGTCCCCAGCGGCCCGGCCCGGGCCTTCCTGACAGTAATCGCCCGTGAGCCGGACGCGGTTCGGCGTGCATTGCTTGCCTGAAGCCTACTTCGTCGCATGTGGGAGAATCGAATGCGTGACCACCCGGCGATCGATTCTGTTGGGAAGCCTCGGCGCCCTGGCGGCCTGCACCCGTCCGAAGGCGAAAGGCTTTTCCGGGTACGCCTTCATCGCCAATCAGGAAGGCGGCGCGGTGGCGGCCGTGGATCTGGAAGTCTTCGCCGTGGCGCGGCACATCCATGTGGACGGGGCTCCTACCGCCATAGTCGCCCCGCCCAAGCATCCTAAAGTTTATGCCCTGACGCCGGCCAATGGCTTCGTTCACGAGATCCGCACCGATAACCTGACGTTCTCCCGCAAACTCCAGGTGGCCGGATCCGCCATCATGATGCGCCTGTCGGCCGACGGGAACGCCCTCTATGTTCTCTGCCGCGAGCCGCGCCGCCTGGTTTCGGTCGCGCTCGACCCCATGCGCATTGACTGGCAACTCCCCCTCCCAGCCGACCCGGTGGATTTCGATGTTGCCCCGGATGGCTCGCAGTTGGCAATCGGTTACGGCGCAGCTCGCTCAATTTCATTCGTCGACGTGGTGCGCCGTCAGGCATTTCCCTTAGTCGAGACCTCAGGCGAGATCGGTTTGGTGCGATTCCAGTACTCGGAACAGCTCATCGCCGCCAACCGCGGCGAGCGCATGCTCTCGATTTACCACGCACCCAGCCGCCGCCTGATCGTGAATCTGCCCCTGGCCGTCCGGCCGGACCAGATGTGCTTCAATGCCGACGGCGGCCAGTTGTTCGTTACCGGCGAGGGCATGGACGCGGTGGTGGTGGTCTATCCGTCGCACACGCCGCAGGTGGGTGAAACCGTGCTCGGCGGGCGTCATCCGGGCGCCATGGCCGCCTCGACTTTGCCGGGGTACCTCTTCGTCGCGAATCCCAGCTCGGGCGACGTGAGCATTCTGGACATCGAGACTAGAAGAGTGGTTGCCGTAACGCCCGTGGGAACTCAGCCGTCCTACATCGCAATCACGCCCGACGATCAGTACGCATTGGTTCTGAATCAGGCCTCCGGCGATATGGCGGTGATCCGGATTCCCAACGTCACGCGCGCGGTCAGCGAGCAGCGGCGCTGGAAAAAGGGACCGCTGTTCATGCTGATTCCGGTAGGCTCGAAGCCGGTCAGCGCGGCGATCGTTAGGATTTGAAAGGTGGTCGGTGAACGGTGATTGGTGGTTTGTACCACCCACCACCTACCGCCCACCACCCACCACCCAAGCCGCATTCAAAATTGCAAGGGCCGCAATCGCCGCCGTCTCCGCGCGCAGAATCGTATCGCCTAACG
>DATDHK010000413.1:0-3961 GCA_036521635.1 Bryobacteraceae bacterium
ACTAGCACCAAAGTTTTGATCGCCGAAGAGCAATTGTTGATTGCGCAAGCCCTCCAGAAGCTCCTGGAGAGCGAGTTTGAAAAGGTTGAGATCGTGGAGACCGGGCGGGACGTGTTCAGCACCGCCGCCAGCTTCAAGCCCGACGTGATTTTACTCGATAGCGAGTATGCCCGCTCGAATGGCAATCCGCTGGTCAGATACTTTCAAAAGCTGGCCGGGTTTTCCAAAGTGATCGTCGTGACCGGACATGCTGACGGCGCATACGTGGTGGAAGCTTTCCGGGCCGGTGTAAGCGGATACGTGCTGAAGCGGTGTACTTTTTCTGAATTGAGCGAAGCGATCCGGCAAGTAGTCAACGGGAAAACTTATGTGACGCGGCTAATTTCGCCGCGCGCGATTGCGGCCGCCGCCGATCCGATTCCGCCTAAGGATGCCATTTCGCTCACGCCGCGGCAGCGGGAAGTGTTGCAGATGGTGGCGGAAGGCTACACCGCGAAAGAGATTGCAAATCAGCTTAATCTATCGGTCAAGACAGCCGTCTTCCACAAGATGGCGATTATGGACAAGCTTGGTTTGCGAACGACGGCCGAATTGACCCGCTACGCGATCGAGAACGGCATCGTGCGCGCGCAGTCGCGCCCGGAGACGCACATCGAGCTGCATGCGGAAGCAACCACTGCCTTGGTGGCGACAGCCTTGTCCTGATCGATCCGTGTGGCGCGGACTTTAGTCAGACTTTAGTCCGCGCCACAACCTATCTAACAGCCTGGATGCTAAAATTGGTTTTCACGCCACTCCATGGATTTTCTCCAGGGTCTGAATCCGCAACAACAGGAAGCTGTCGCGCACGTCGAAGGGCCTCTTCTTCTGCTCGCCGGCGCGGGCAGCGGCAAGACTCGCGTGATTACGCACAGGATCGCGCACCTGGTGGAAGCCCATCGCGTTCCCGGCCCTTGCGTTCTGGCCGTGACCTTCACGAATAAAGCGGCCGACGAAATGAGGCAGCGCGTGAACGGATTGCTGGGCGGCCTGAGTTCGCGCGAGAGCCCGCAGGTTTCCACGTTTCACTCGTTTTGCGTGCGCACGCTGCGGCGGGATGGCGCGCGGCTGGCGGACATCCGGCCCGGCTTCACGCCCAAGTTTACTATTTACGACGACGACGATCAGGTGTCGCTCATCAAGTCCATTTTCAAAGCCGTGGGGCTGGATGAAAAGTTCATGCAGTACCGCGCGGTGTGTTCCTGGATCAGCCAGCGGAAAAGCCGCAAGGAGTCTCCGGCCCACGTATATTCGGGCTCGACCGATCCGAACGTGACACGGCTCGCCACTGTTTACGAGCAATACGAAGCGCGTTTGCGTCAAGCCAACGCGCTGGACTTCGACGATCTGCTGCTGGAAACCGTGAGGCTGCTGGCGCACGATGCGGATTTGCGATTCCAGTACAATCGCCGGTTTGAGTTCCTGATGATCGATGAATATCAGGACACTAACCACACGCAGTATGAGCTGATGCGATTGCTTACGGAAGCTCGCAAGAATATCGCGGTAGTGGGCGACGAAGACCAGTCGATCTATGGATGGCGGGGCGCGGACATTCGCAATATTCTCGATTTCGAGCGCGACTATCCGAATGCCGCGGTGATCCGGCTGGAACAGAATTACCGCTCAACGAAGAACATTCTGGATGCCGCGAGCGCCGTGGTCGCCAACAATCAGGAACGCAAAGGAAAGTGGCTGTGGACCGAAGCTGGCGAGGGCGCGCGCATCGGCATGTACAAGGCGTTCGACGGCGAGCAGGAAGCGTTGTTCATCGCCGGCAATATCGAGCGCCTTTTATCGCGGAGTCCGCAGCTTCGGGTGGCCGTGCTGTATCGCACCAATTTTCAATCCCGGCAGATTGAAGAGGCGCTGCGACGCTACGGCCGAAAATACGTTGTGGTGGGCGGATTCAGTTTCTACCAGCGCGCGGAAGTGAAGGATGCGTTGGCGTACTTGAAGACGGCCGGTAGCCCGCAGGATTCCGTGAGTCTGCTGCGCATCGTTAATACGCCGGCGCGAGGCATCGGCAAGAGCAGCATCGAGCAGATAGAGCAATACGCGCTCGATCATAATCTGAGCGTGTGGTCGGCGATCGGCCGCATGCTGGACGAAAATCTTTTCCCAACTCGCGCCGCGGCGGCGTTGCGGGCGTTCCATACGATGATCGGGGAGCTTTCCGTTCTGGCCGAATCGGCGCCGGTGCATGAACTCTTGAAACGGATTCTCGAGCGAACGGGTTATCTGGCGATGCTGGAATCGGATCACGACCCTGAATCGGAATCGCGAATCGAGAATTTGAAGGAGCTGGTGAACGCCGCCGCCGAGGCCGCCGAACGCGGCGAAACGGCGACGGAATTTTTGGATCATGCGGCGCTGGTTTCAGACAGCGACAATCTGGACGAGCGCGCGCCGGTATCTTTGCTGACGCTGCACAACGCCAAGGGCCTGGAGTTTCCCATCGTGTTTCTCGCTGGATTGGAAGAGGGTCTGTTTCCGCACATGCGGTCGCTGGATTCCAAGGCAGCCATGGAGGAAGAGCGGCGGCTGTGCTACGTCGGCATGACGCGCGCGCAGGAACGTTTGTTCTTAAGTTCGGCGCGTTACCGGCGGCGCTGGGGCGGCGGCGATGCGGAGGCATCCATTCCGTCGCGGTTTCTGAAGGAAGTGCCCGAGAAGTTGATCGAAGATCTGAATCCGAAACAACGCACTTCGCAAGTGGACCTGTTTGCTGAAAGCCATCAGGTGCGCGAGGCGGCCAAGCGCAACGTATTTACGGGGAAGACTTACAACTCGGTTGACAACATCAAACAGTACTTTGCGGAGCGCGGCAAACAGGCGCCGTCACCGGCAGCCGAACCGGTACGTGCCGCCGCGCCCGCGGCTCCTGTTCGGACCGCGCAGCCCGCGGGCCGTACGAAACCGTTCCGCGCGGGAGCAACCGTGCGGCATCCTAAGTATGGCCGCGGCAAAATATTGCGGCGCGAAGGGGACGGCGACGATGCTAAGCTCACTGTAAGCTTTGATGGTTACGGCTTGAAGAAGATGATCGAAAAATATTCGGGAATACAGGAAGAATGAACACAAAGAACATCACCGACAAAGATGAACGCAAGAAGTTGAAGCGCGCCTCGCGCAAGAAAGCCGCACCCAAGGCCAAGCGCGCTGCGGGAGTCGCCCGCGGGTCCATGAAGAAAAAAGTGAAGAAGATGTCCAAAGGACAACGAAAGAGGTAGGAAGCTTCGCTTCCTGGTGGTTGGTGGTGGGTGGTTGGTAAAACCGGTTCGGCTGACCACCGCCCACCATCCACCGCTCACCGTCCGTGCATGAACCCACTTTTTCGAACTAAAAGCATTGACGCGTTGATCGCGGCTTCGGAGGAACCTGGCAAGAAGCTGAGCCGGTCTCTCGGGGTGTGGAGTCTCATCGCTCTGGGCATCGGGGCGGTGATCGGTTCGGGAATTTTCACGCTTACCGGTACGGCGGCCGCCGGGGTTCATTTTTTGGAGAAGTCCATTTTAAAGGCGCCCGTGCTGGACTTGCTTTTGAATGGCGGGGACGCGGCAACGTTGACAGGGCGTGCTGGCGCGGGGCCGGCCATCTCAGTCTCGTTCGTATTGGTGGCGATTGCCTGTAGCTTCGCCGCGCTTTGTTATGCGGAGCTGGCCTCCATGATCCCGATCGCCGGCAGCGCCTATACATATTCCTATGCGACGCTCGGCGAAATTTTCGCCTGGATCATTGGGTGGGATTTGATTCTGGAGTATGCCGTCTCGAACATGAGCGTGGCGGTGGGCTTCTCGGCGTACTTCAACGACATTCTGGATAACCTGTTCGGGTTCCATTTGCCGAAACAGCTTTCCGATCCCATGATTGTAGAGGGCCAGTTCACCGGAAGCTGGTTCAATTTGCCGGCGTTGCTGGT
>DATDHK010000414.1:0-9945 GCA_036521635.1 Bryobacteraceae bacterium
CAATTTCGGCTGAAAGTCGGCGAACACGTTGAGGTCCGTGCGCAGGGTCTTGCGGTCGTTCATGTCGTCGGAATAAATGCCGGCCCAGAAAAATGTTTTGCCGGGGACGCGCTCGAGTCCTTCGAGATCGATGCCGTGGCCGGCCAGCAGATCCTCGTCTTCGGAAGCGAAATCGTCGCCCACCACCGCGACGATTTTCGTCTTCGCAAAATAACTGGAGGCCAGCGCGATGTATGTGCATGCGCCGCCCAGCATGCGCTCCACACGGCCATGCGGCGTTTCGACACCGTCGTACGCCACCGATCCAACCACGACAACAGACATGCTTCTGATTGTAATATCAAGAGTTCGATAGAATGAAATCACCGCACTTTGGGCGGTTAGCTCAGTTGGTTAGAGCGCCTGCCTTACAAGCAGGAGGTCCGCGGTTCGAGCCCGCGACCGCCCACCACAGAATTTCGAAATTCATGTGGGGCAGATTGTGAATCTGCGGCCGATTGGCAATCGGCCTGTGGTTTGGAACCTTACCGAAAGCGCCGATTGACAATCGGCGGCAGGTTGCCCACCCACCCCACAAGAAACAGATTCGTGGTACCTTTAGGTTGTATTTGACAGCCCCGCAATAAAGGTCACCCGGACCCTATGTCCTCTGTTCGATCTTGGCCCCATTCGCTGATCTGCAAATTCAGAAGGAACTAAAATGAAAAATATCTTTGTAGGGAACCTCAGCTTCGGCGCAACCGAAGACGCGGTTCGATCCATGTTTGAAGCCTACGGCGCAGTGGACCGTGTGAGCATTGTAACCGACCGTGAGACGGGGCAGCCCCGGGGTTTCGGTTTTGTGGAAATGGCTAACGACGGCGAAGGACAGAAGGCCATCGATTCCCTGAACGGCAGGGACCTGGATGGCAGAACGCTAAATGTCAACGAAGCGCGTCCGAAGACCGATCGCGCGCCCAGCCGCGGCGGTGGTGGTGGAAACCGCGGGGGCAATAGCGGCCGCAACAATCGCTGGTAACCGCTCCAAATAGCGAGGCGGAAAAGAGCTACTTTTTGCTCGCTTGTCTTCTGCGTTTCGCCCAGTACGCTTTCATCCGCTCGGATTGAGCCGCTCGCGCTTCCGCGGACATATTACCTCTTCGTTTCCTTGCAGGCTTCGCTCCGGAGGCCGCTTCGCCACTTCCGGCGGGACGGCCTCGCCTTCTGGCCGATCCCTGCAAGGCTTCGATCGCCCGATTAAGTTTGTCGCGTTCTGCTACCAGTAAAGCGAGTATGTGTTCGGTTGGCATAAAGGGATCGTACCATATCTCACAACAATTTTAGTATCTTGATTCACTTCGGTTAGTGACAGCTTTCCCGAGACTGAATCGTCGTGCTACACTGTTGTATATGGAAGATCGCAACATCATCAACTCCCAGTATTACTGTGGGCGAAGCCGGCCGGGTGGCACAATTCTTGTTTCAACGACGGGCGCTTATGTAGTAGCTGAATATGATGAACGTACCGGCGGGGTGATGTGGCAGCGGCAGGTTCAGGCTAACCAGAAAATTGTTATTCAAAACTGGTTAAATCAACACTTCCCGCCCAAAAAAGATCCGCCCAAGCCGGCCGCCCAGCCCGCCAAGGCGTCCCGGCGATAAGCTGAGTAATCGGTGATTAGTGATCTGTGGTCAGTTATCGTGACTGACCACCCACCACCAGCGTTGTAAACTGCAAGTACCGTGCGAGCGACTTATTCTACGTAGGCGGGTTACTTTTTTCCGATGGCGACTGGGCATTTTTTAGCAAAACTCTCGATCGGGATTCTGTGGGCGGCCTCTGCCTGGGGCCAGCAGCAGTACACCATCTCCACCTTCGCGGGCACCAATGTCCAGGGCTTTTCCGGAGACAGCGGAGCGCCGGCCAGCGCGCAGTTAGGCTTGCCTGGAAGAATCGCATTGGATTCGTCCGGCAAGATCTATTTCGCCGACGGCGCCAACAATCGCGTCCGGCTGATTTCCGGCGGAACAATCACCACTTATGCGGGCAACGGCACCGCCGGTTTTGCAGGTGACGGGAGCGCCGCCACGAACGCAAAGTTGAACGATCCCATCGGCCTGGCGCTGGATTCCTCAGGCAACCTTTATATCGCCGACGCCGGCAACAACGCTATTCGCAAAGTCACTACCTCGGGAACCATCAGCACCATCGCCGGAAACAATACGGCGGGCTATTCCGGCGACGGCGGTGCGGCCACCAGCGCGCAACTGAACGATCCGGTGGCGGTGGCTGTGGATACTTCGGGAAATGTCTATATCGCGGACGCCAACAACTTCGTGATCCGCATGATCTCGGGCACAACTATCAGCACGATTGTCGGAGGCGCCGCCACGCCGTTCACACAACTGAATCATCCGGACGGACTGGCGTTAGGTCCGGGCGGAATCCTTTACATCGCCGATACCGGCAACAAGCGCATTGCGAAGTTTGCCAATGGAGCGCTTACCAGTTTTGCCGGCAATGGAACTTCTACATTTGCCGGCGATAACGGTCCGGCCATCAATGCCTCGCTGAACGACCCGGTGGGTGTCGCGGTGGATGCCGCGGGCAACGTTTACATCGCCGACACTTTTCATAATCGGATACGCAAGGTTTCATCCAGCGGCATCATCACCACCATCGCCGGTAACGGCACGGCATTCTACAGTGGCGACGGCGGGGCCGCAACCAACGCCACATTATTTTTCCCGCACGACGTCGCCATTGATAGCTCTGGAAACGTTTATGTAGCCGATACCAGTAACAACGTAATCCGGCTGCTGACGCCTCAAACGCCGGTCCTGTCCGCCAATGGCGTGGTGAATGCCGCCACCTTCTTGCCAAAGGTTTCGCCCGGCGCGCTGGCCAGTATTTTTGGAACGAACTTCGCCAGCGGAAATATCTCCGCCACCGGATCTACGCTGCCCACGGTTCTCGGCCCCGTATCGGTCACGGTTAATAATCGTAATGCTCCGCTGCTGTTCGTCTCGCCAACTCAGGTTAACTTCCAAGTGCCCTGGGAGACTGGGTTAGGCAACGCCACTATTTCAGTAATCGTAAATGGACTCATTAGTAACTCGGTAAGTGTTCCGGTATTATCTGCCGCGCCTGGATTATTCGTGCTTCCATCCGGCGGGGCGGTGGTCCAGAATTCAGACTTCACGTTGAATAGTCCCAGTAATCCCGCCAAATCTGGTAGCACGATTATTGCTTATCTTACCGGTTCAGGCCCGGTAAGTCCCGCGGTCGCCAGCGGCGCGCGCGCATCGGCCGACCCACTTTCAATCGTGATCTCCAGCAAAGGCGCTACCATCGGATCTACAGCGGCAACTGTGTCCTTCGCCGGCCTGGCGCCCGGTTTCGTCGGCCTGCTGCAAATGAATATCGTAGTGCCTTCGACGCTGGCTGCGGGCGATTATCCGTTAACTATAACCATTAACGGTGAAAGCAGTAACTCCGCGACAATCAGCGTGAGCAAATGACCGCCGACAATTTCATAATTGTATTCAACCTGGCACATAGTAATTTTTGTGGGGCAGGTTGGTAACCTGCGGCCGATTGTTAATCGGCCCGTAAGTAATTCCGAATCAAATTGAGGCGGATTACCAATCCGCTGCAGGTTACCAACCTTCCCCACACGATCGGAATAAATTGCCGCACCAATACATTATCGGAATCGACTTAGGAACCACCAACTGCGCGGTAGCCTATACCCCCGCCGCGAGCGACCCCCGCGAACCACCCCCGGTTGCCCTGCTCGCCATACCGCAACTAACAAACCCAGGCGAACTCCGCGACGAGCCGCTGCTGCCCTCCTTCCTCTACATCCCAGGTTCGTCCGATTTTCCCGCCGGCTCCGTCGCCGTTCCATGGGATGCCGCGCCACGCTATGTAACGGGCGCTCTGGCGCAGAAACGCGGCGCCGAAGTTGCCAGCCGGTTAGTGGCATCCGCCAAATCGTGGTTGTCCCATGCCGGTGTGGATCGCACCGCCGCCATTCTTCCACCGCAAGCTCCGGAGAACGTAGAGAAGATCTCGCCGGTGGAAGCCGCGCAGCGTTTCTTGGAACATTTGCGCGCCGCGTGGGATACGAAGATGCCGGACGCCCGGTTCACCGATCAGCAAGTCTTCGTCACCGTGCCGGCTTCGTTCGACGCGGTTGCACGTGAACTAACGCTCAACGCAGCAGAGCTGGCGGGCTACAAGAATCTGTTGCTGCTCGAAGAACCTCAGGCCGCTTTCTACGCCTGGATCGAGCGCCATCCCGATTGGCGCGAGCGCGTCCAGGTCGGCGATCTCATCCTGGTGATCGACATTGGCGGCGGCACTACCGATTTCACATTGATCGCCGTCACCGAGCAATCGGGCGATCTGCAACTGGACCGCGTGGCGGTGGGCGAACACATCCTGCTGGGCGGCGACAACGTCGATCTGGCCCTGGCGCGTCATCTAGAGCAGCAACTCACCGCGCAGGGCGCCAAGCTCGACGCCATGCAGTTGCACGCTCTGTGGCAGCAGTGCCGCTTGGCCAAGGAACGCCTCCTCGAACCCGACAGCAAGAAGCGCGAGCACCCGGTTACGATTCTCGGCCGCGGCACGGGACTGGTGGGTGGAACCATCAAGACCAAATTACTGCGCGAAGATGTGGACCGCATTTTGGGCGAAGGTTTTCTTCCGGCGGTTTCGAGTCAGGATATGCCCCAGCGGCGCAAGACCGGACTTTCGGAAATCGGCCTGCCCTATGCGGCCGATGCGGCCATCACGCGGCACCTCGCCCGATTCCTGCGGCAACAAGCCGCGCAGGCCGAGCATGGTTCCGTACGGCGCGGGTCCAGCGGCCTCGCGGCGCCCACCCACGTGCTTTTCAACGGCGGCGTCCTGCGCGCGAATCTGGTGCGCAAGCGCATTCTCGAGGTTCTCAACGGCTGGCTTGGCGAAGAAGGCATGCAGCCGGTGGTATCGCTGATCGGCGAAGATCTGATGCATGCGGTGGCGCGCGGCGCGGCGTATTACGGAATGGCGCGCGCCGGCCGTGGCGTCCGCATTCGAGGCGGCATTCCACGCACCTACTACGTCGGCGTGGAAAGCTCCCTGCCTGCGGTTCCCGGAATGCCGGTCCCGGTTAAGGCTCTAACGGTTGCGCCTTTCGGCATGGAGGAAGGCAGCTCTCTCCAGTTGCGCGAGCGCGAGTTCGGCCTGACGGTCGGCGAGCCGGCGGAATTTCGTTTCTTTCAATCGGCGGTGCGCAAGAACGACTCCGCGGGAGCGATGCTGGACGACATCGCCGGCGATCTCGAGGAATTGTCGCCAATCGAAGTGTGCCTGCCTGCATCGGGCAACGCCGGAGAATTCGTGCCGGTGACCTTGGAAACCGTCGTCACCGAAACCGGAATGCTCCAACTATGGTCCGTCGCTCGGGACGGCCGGCGATGGAAACTGGAATTCAACGTCCGCGAAAAAGTGAAGTAGGCGGGATCTCGCGCGGAGCGTCTATTCAGAGTCGCCGGACTGTTGCTTGCTTTTCGACCCGGGAGGGCGGCCCCGCCGTTTCGGCTCGACGGCTTTGATCTGACTCATCCACAACGGCGGCCGGCCCCGCCGCTTTGCTCCCAAGCTTAGACGTCCCAAAGCGATAATAGCCTCTTCGATCTGATCCCGTTCCGCCCGCAATTCAGCGAGCATCTTATTCAGGTCCATCGCACTATCATACCTCGAAGAATATGGCGTCCCAACACCTGCTAATCTAATCTTATTCCACCATGAATATACGATTCGTATCCATCGCGGCACTTACTGGCGCCTTCACGATCTTGAGCGCAACCGGCCCGGCGCAGACATTTTCCAAGGATGTCGCTCCCATTCTCTACCAGCATTGCGCGAGCTGCCATCGGCCCGGCGACATCGCCCCCATGCCGCTGCTCACCTACGAACAGGTGCGGCCGTGGGCGAAATCGATCCGCGAAAAAGTGTCGCTGGGACAGATGCCGCCGTGGCATGCCACCCAGCCGCGCGGCACTTTCTCGAACGATCGGCGTCTGACCGACGCGGAAAAGGACACGTTGAGCCGCTGGGTGAAGGATGGCGCGCCGCAAGGCGATCCAAAGGATTTGCCGCCCGCGCCGACGTTCACGGAAGGCTGGGAAATCGGCGCCCCGGATGCCATTCTCAGCATGGCCAAGAGCTACGATGTGCCGCCCTCGGGCAAGATCAACTATCAGTACTTCACCGTGCCCACCAATTTCAGCCAGGACAAGTGGGTGCGGGCCATCGAAGTGCGGCCGGGCACTCGCAGCGTCGTGCATCATGTGCTGGTGTTCTGCCGCGAAGCGGATGCGCAGCCCCGTCCGAACACATTCGTTCAAGTGACGCCGCCAATCAAAGCGGAGGCCCTCCGCGCGCACGATCCGAACGACGCTCAGCCGGGTGGGCGGCCGAATGGGCTCACGCTGATCGCCACCACGGCGCCTGGAACGAACGCGATGACCTTTCAGCCGGGCACTGCGATTCGAATCAAAGCCGGCGCTGTGCTGGTATTCCAGATACACTACACCGCCAACGGGAAGGCCGCCAGCGATACAACCAGCGTGGGCATGATCTTCGCCAAGGAGCCTCCAGGCCGGGAAATCCGGAACAGCGCCTTCATCAATCCATCTTTCGTTCTGCCCGCCGGCGATTCCAACAAGGCGGTGGACTCGGCGATCGAATTCACCGAAGACTCCCATATCTGGGCGCTATTTCCACATACCCATTTGCGCGGAAAAAGCTGGGAGTACCGCCTGGTCTATCCGGACGGCCGCGCGGAAACAGTACTGGCGGTGCCGAAATACGACTTCAACTGGCAAACCTATTATTTCTTCGCAACGCCGCTGGCAGTGCCGAAAGGGGCCCGTCTGGAGGCAACGGCGCACTACGACAATTCAGCCGGCAACGCCTCGAACCCCGACCCGAAGGCGGACGTGCGTTGGGGCGAGCAGACCTGGCAGGAGATGCAGTATACCGGTATCACGTATTCGGTGGATGGCGCGGCTGCGCGGGCGACAGCGGGAAAGTAGGGGGGAAGAACACAAGGAATACGAGGAACACGAGGAACACCGAGGCAACGGAGGACCGGGCCGACGGTTTTTTTCCGGCCAATCCCGACTCCTTTCCATTCAATGAAAAGTGTCCCTAGTTTCCGTGTCTCAATTTGGGGTGCACTCCAGTAACAGCAATCGCCAATTAATGAGGAACCTCGCCGACGCATCGCCCGTATCTATACCATGACCAGAATTCTGTGCTGCTTTCTCCTCACCGCTATCGCCCTCTTTGCCGACGTCACCGGCAAATGGACCGGCTCCTTCGACGCCACCGGCCCCGATGGCCAAACCAAACCCGGCACGGCCCTCTTTCTCCTCAAACAGAGTGGTGACGTCATTGCCGGAACCGTCGGCCCCAACGAAGACGAGCAGTTCACTATTAAGGTTGGCAAGATCGATGGCGACAAGATCGCGCTCGAAGTCGATCCCAAAGATGGAACGGTGATCAAGTTCGAGCTGACGCTCGCCGGCGGACACATCAAAGGCGATGCCAAAGGTGAAAGGGGCGGCGAAAAAATGACCGCCAAGGTTGACGTGACGCAAGCCAAATAGGGCCAAACCGAATCCGTGAAACAATAGCTTGCGCAACTCAGTCAAACTGTGTGCGCGTGCCGTCCTTACTGATCCTCGTCTGTTCAGCCACGCTTGTGGCGCAGCCCCAAACGACGGCCCCGGACGCCCGCGAAATTGCGCGATCGTCAATCGTGGCCACCGAGCGCAACTGGCATGCGCGCGCCCAATACACCTACATCGAGCGCGACGAGACCCAGCGTTTGGGCGCGGACGGCCGCGCGCAGTCGCAAGACATAACCATTTCGAAAATCGTTCCTGTCAACGGAGTTTCCTTTGAACAATTGGTGGAACACAACGGACGGCCGCCATCGGCCGATGAAAAAACGAAGCAGGATGCGAAGCTCGAGAAGCTAAAACGCGAAACGCCTGCGGAAGGCGCCGCGCGCCTGCGAAAAGAAAAACAGGAGGGCGCTTGGTTGACTCGCGATGTGCTCCAGGCTTTTGACTACCGGCTCATCGGCACGGAGCCCGTCAACGGCCGCCTGGCGTACGTGCTTCAAGCGGCGCCGAGGCCGGGCTATCGCGCCGAAAGCAAATACGGCAAAATGATCGCCAAGGTGGAAGGGAAAATCTGGGTCGACCAGCAGGACTTGGTGTGGGTGAAGGTGGACGGACATGTGACGCAGCCCTTCTCCATGGGATTGTTTCTGGCGCGCGTGCTGCGCGGCTCGCGCATCTCGATGGAGCAGACCCGCGTAGCCGAAGGAATCTGGTTACCGAAACAAATCGAAGTGCGCGCCAGCGCCAAAGTCCTTTTCATAAAGACTCTGACCATTGACAGGATTCTCAGCTATTCCGGTTTCCGGCAGATCGCCGCCAGCATTACGCCGGGATTGTGACTCAAGTAATCAGCGTCGGTCTTTCGCGTCCGAATCGCCGCTGCAATCCCAGCAGCACGTGCGCAACCGCTTCCAATGGCTTCAGAACATCCTCGAGATCCTCATTGGGATTATCGCGGCTGTAGCGCTCCAGATAAAGACGTAGCGTCGCTCCTTCGGTGCCAGTGCCCGAGAGACGAAATATAATTCGGGAGGAGTTCGAGAACAGAATGCGAATACCGGCGTGTTGGGTTTCGACGCCGGTGACCGGATCGCGATAGCTCACATCCTCGGCGCCGGACACAACAAAGTTTCCGAACGAACGTCCAACGAGACCCGGAATTTGAGCCTCCAGATCCTTTATCATTTTAGCCGCCGATCGCGGCTCCAGCTTCTCATAATCGTGCCGTTGAAAATAGCTGCGTCCAAACTTTCGCCAGTGATCGTGCACCACTTCCGCCACCGATTTCTTCGAGGCCGCCAGCAACGAAAGCCAACACAGCACCGCCCAAACTCCATCCTTCTCGCGCAAGTGGTTGGACCCGGTTCCGAAACTTTCTTCGCCGCAAAGCGTGCACAAACTCGCGTCCAGCAGGCTCCCAAAATACTTCCACCCGGTCGGCGTCTCATATGACTTTATACCGATTGCCGCGGCCACCCGATCGACCGCCGTGCTGGTGGGCAACGATCGCGCGACGCCGCTAAGACCGCCGCGATAACCCGGAATCGCAGTCGCCGCGTGCTCGGCAATCAGCGCCAACGAATCGCCGGGGCTTACGAAAAAGTTCCGGCCCAGAATCATGTTGCGGTCCCCATCCGCATCGCAAGCCGCTCCGAAATCCGGCGCGCCGTCGCCCGCGAGCCGTTGCACCAGCTCCGCCGCGTACACCAAATTTGGATCCGGATGATGTCCGCCGAAATCTTCCAGAGGATCGCCGTTGAGCACCGTGCCCACAGGCGCGCCCAGCCGTTTTTCGAAGATGTGCCGCGCATAAGGGCCGGTCGAGCCGTGCATGGCGTCGAACAGCATCCGGAAGCCGCTTCGAAAATGCGCACGCAATACTTCAAAGTCGAAAAGCTCTTCCATCAGCACGGTATAATCCGCCAACGGATCAAAGACGGAAACTTCGGTGTCCGCAATCCTGAAAGAACCCTCGCGATCGACGTCGGCATCGGGACTATCCACCGAGAAATACCGCTCGATCTTCAACGTCTCGCGGAATATCCGCTCCGTGATTTGCTCCGGCGCCGGCCCGCCATTCTCCATGTTGTATTTGATTCCAAAGTCTTCATCGGGCCCTCCCGGATTGTGGCTGGCCGACAACACCAGCCCACCCAAAGCCTCTCGCCGGCGGATAACCGCCGACATCGCCGGCGTCGACAAAATTCCTCCGCGTGCAACCAGGACGCTGCTAAAACCGTTCCCCGCCGCGATACGAATAATAGTTTGGATGGCCCG
>DATDHK010000415.1:0-4357 GCA_036521635.1 Bryobacteraceae bacterium
ACCCACGGGATTCCGGCTGGAAGCGATCAGAGGAAATACCTCACGCTCAGCGCCCTTGTGCACCGCGTTGTAACGCACATGCACACTTCCGAAATCCGGATCGGCCCCCAACTCTGAAACCAGCGGCCGGTGATGCGTGGAGATGGCGATGTGGCGGATGAGGCCTCGCTCGCGGAGCCGTCGGCTGGCATCCATTATCCGGCGCGGTGGCTTGTGGTTCCAAAGGCCCAACAGCAGAACGTCGGCGTAATCAAAATTCAGTTTGCGCAGCGCAATCTCAACGCTGGGCCGCATGAGCGCCGCCATTCTCGAATAGGATTGCAGCACCAGCACCATGTGGTCGCGCCGCGGTTTCAGATTGCGCAGCGCCTGTCCGAATGGCCCGCGGCGAAAGCTGCCCCAATATAAATAGTTGACGCCGCGCTCGAACGCCCGCTCCACCGCCGCGGTCGGCACACCGAAGCTGGCTGCCATTCCTATCGGGCCGGCTTGAAGTCCGGTGCGGCCGAGCGTTCTTTGATCCATGGCTCTAGTTTCTCCCAATCCCGGTCGCGTAGAATACACGTGTATGACTCCACTGCCGCTAACGTCCGAAATCGCGCTGGTGGCGCTGGTGATGGTGGCCTCCGTCTACGATATTCGATTTCGCCGAATTCCAAATTGGCTGGTGCTGACTGGCTTCTGCCTCGGCCTGGCGCTGAATGTATTTTTTCTCCGCATGGACGGTTTGATACTCACGATACTTGGCGCCGTGCTGGCGTTCGCGGTCTATCTGCCATTTTTCGCCCTGCGCGCCATGGGCGCCGGCGACGTGAAGTTGATGATCGCAATCGGCGCGTTCGTGGGCGCGAAAAACTGGCTCATCCTGTTTCTCATAACCGCAATTCTGGGAGGAATCCTGGCAGTGTGCCTGCTGCTGATTTGCGGAGGATTGATTCGGGCGTTCAAGAACGTACTATTCATCCTGGGGGAACTGGTACGGCTGCGTATGCCCTATCAAAGCGATCCGGCATTGGATATCGGCCATCCGCGCGCGGTGACCTTGCCCCACGGCGTTTCCATCGCTCTTGGCACTCTGGTGTTTTTGTTACTGGAAATTCTTCCAGCATTCTAGTAATGACCGTTCTGGGCCGGGTCCCTATTGTGTTGCGGATGCTTTCACGTTAGAACTGTAGCGGATGGCAATTTCGTGCAACATCGAGCCGCCTGACATCGCGCGATTTGCGGATCATTTGAAAGAACTGCATCGGCTCAGCACTACTGCATACGAGTCGCTCAGTGACGCCTTTCAGGACCACTTAAGCACTGGCCGCCGTCTATTCGGATCGTCCATGGAAATGATCGTGCGGGAAGAGGGGGACGCCACGCTCGGCTTTTCCGATGAGCGAATCTTTTCCCCGGAGGACACCGAACTGCTCCAGATGATGGCGCGCAGCCTGAGGCGCACCATCGAGCAAATCAGGGTTAACGATCGGCTGACATTCCAGGCCCGGCACGATTCACTTACCGCGCTACCCAATCGCGTGTACTTCATGGAACTGCTGGAGACCGCGCTGGAGTCCCGAGATCCGCTCGCGGTGTTGTTCATCGACCTCGATCGCTTCAAGCAGATCAACGACACGCTGGGGCACGCGATCGGCGATGGTTTGCTCCAAAGCGTAGCAGGCCGATTGCGGCGGCTGCTGAACCCCGATGATTTGACCGGCCGCATGGGCGGAGACGAATTCACGGTTGTTTTGCCGCGCCCCGTGGACATCCGATCGGTCATCGGGACATCGCGGAAAATTCTAGCCGCGATTCGGGAACCCTATCGCATCGGCGGTCACGAACTATTCGTCACCGCCAGCGCCGGTATCGCGATGTTTCCGGAACATGGCAGCACTGCCGCCGATTTGTTGCACAACGCTGACCTGGCCATGTATCGTGCCAAGAACGCGGGCAAGGACGCAGTGGAAGTTTTCGTGAAGGAAGACCTTGCCCTCGGCTTGGAGCGTTTGCGCCTGGAAAACGCGCTGCGGCGCGCGCTGGAGAATGGCGAATTCGATATTCTCTATCAGCCCGTGATGCGGATAAATGGAGAGATCGACGGCTTGGAAGCGCTGCTGACCTGGAAACATCCGATCTACGGAACGATTTCTCCGAAGCAATTTATCCCGATTGCGGAGGAAGCCGGTCTCATTGTTCCCATCGGGTCGTGGGTGCTCCGCCAAGCTTGCCTGGAGGGCGCTCGCTGGCGCAAGGCGGGCTATGCTCCGGTTCGTATTTCAGTGAATGTGTCGGCGCTGCAATTCGAGCGCGCCAATTTTACGGAGACCGTGGCGGATGCGCTGGCGCTCAGCGGATTTCCTTCGAAGTGCCTGGAGCTGGAGCTGACCGAAAGCTGCGTGATGCGCGACTTTCAGGGATCGGTGGTGCGCATGTCGCAGATCCGCGAACTCGGCGTCAGCATCTCGATCGACGATTTTGGCACCGGCTATTCGTCGCTCAGTTATTTGACGCGGCTTCCAGTGGACTCGCTCAAGATCGACCAATCTTTTCTGCGGAATCTGCAAGAGCCGGATGGGTCGCTCCCGGTGGTGCAAAGCATCGTGCGATTGGCGCACAGCATGAATCTTACGGTAGTGGCGGAGGGCGTGGAAACGGCAGCGGAGCTGGATTTGGTGCGGGTTCTGGGATGCGATAAGGTGCAAGGCCACGTGTATGGTCCGTCGCTGAACCGGCAGGAAACGGAAACGCTGCTGGCGAACGTATCGTGTAACACCGGCCAACCGCTCTCTCCTTCCGAGCCGCGACCGTAAGGGAGCGGTTGTCCATTCACGCGCTAAAACTGAATCCGCATCGAAAGTTGAATCAACCGCGGCCCCCCAATCGGCCCGCCCGTAGTCCCCACCGATGTCGCCACCGCACTCCCCAACGTCTGCGTGATTTTTCCAAAGTTCGCGTTGCTCATATCATTGACAGGGTTCGCGAAATTTGTGTGGTTAAACACATTAAAGAAGTCACCACGCAACTGCAGACGGACCTGCTCGCCCACGGGAAAACTCTTTCCAATCGCGACATCGTAATTCGCCAGACCGGGACCATAATACTGATTGCGGCCGGACGTTCCAACACGCCCGGCGAACGCAGCCGCGAAAAACGTCGTATCGAACGCCGCGTCGGGATTCCGGTTGTTCTGCGGCACTGGCCCCGGCCTTGTAAGATCCGGCCGATCGCCGGCGGACGGCATGGTCATCGTGCCCGCATTGGCCTGATTGAATCCGCTAGAATCCGGACCGCCGGTCACAACCGTAAAAGGATATCCCGATTGCAACGTCGTGACTCCCGAAATCCGCCAGCCATCGAGAGCGGCCCGCGCGAAAACATTGTTCCACGCGATCATCGGCAGCTCGGCCACATACACCAGGCTGAAGCGATGCCGGATGTCGAAAGCCGAAGGCCCGTGCTCCAACCTCAAATTGGTGGAGTCGACCGGCGCGCCGGTTTCGCCCGGAAAGTTCGCGGACCCGAAGTAAGACGAATTGTAGTCCAGCGATTTTCCGTATGTGTACGACGCTTGCACGTACGTTCCGCGCCAGCCTTGATACCGCAGTGTGGTTACCAACCCGTTGTAATTCGAATTGCCAATCGATTTCGCGATCTGCGCCTTACCGAAATGGTTGTATGGGAACAACTGTTCATTCGGCGCCGCAGTGCCGCGCTTCGTTGGGTCGCGCACGATGACGCTGGGCTGATTCACGTCGATAAAAACGCCCAGATTACGGCCCGAGCTGCCCTGATAATCGGCCTCTACTGAAATGGCCGGCCCGAGCCGCCGCTGAATTCCGAAGTTGTACTGATACATGTAGGCGCTGCGCAAATCCGGATCTATGCCTTGAAACGTCAGCACGCCGGTAGTCGGAGTTCCCGGACCCTGCTTGCCGAAATTCGAAATCAGCGGCACGTTTTGATCGAACCCGATGGCCCACGGAAATTTTCCCGGTTGAGTGACATTCGCCGTCTGGCTGGTTTGCAGATTGTACGGCGCGCTCAACGCCATGCTGGCTGGGACGTTGTTGAACAGATCGTCATACGCCATGCGGAAACCACCTCGGAGCACGGTGCCGGCGTCGCGCGGCGCATACGCGAATCCAAGCATGGGCGCGATATTGTTCTTATCCGAATGGACACCGCTCAACGGCAATGTGAAAGGAGCCGTCCGGGAAATCAGCGATGCCGGCCCTTTCAGCGTGGGATCGATGTCTACTATCCGATTGGTGCCTACGATCACGGGGCCGTATCCGGGAACAAAGTTGGTTGCATGCTCGCGGATCTCGGCGGCCGATGACGGATATTCATATCGCACGCCGAAATTCAA
>DATDHK010000416.1:0-5655 GCA_036521635.1 Bryobacteraceae bacterium
GGTTAGCGTGATGTCGTTCGACACCTGCTGCTCCAGGGTCAGGCGCGCTTGCGGAACGGACGTGATGTCGGTGAGCTGCGGGTCGATCTTGATGTGGCTAACGCCGAAGAAGCGCTGCAGGCGTCCGGTGGCGGGCGCGATGGCTTGGCCCAACAGTGCATTGCTGCCGGTGGCCAGGTAGTTGGTCGTCGTGGACGTCTGGCTCGACGCCAAACCGCCCACAGTTTGCGGCGCGCGGCCAACCGCCAACAGGGCGATGATGTCGTTGGTCTCCAGCGGCGGATCGGAGCGATACGAAAAATTCAACTTGCTGAGCGGGCCGGAAAAGCTGATGTCCACCACCACGCCGCGCACCTGCGTTTCCAGATCCATATCGATGATGGGTTCGATCTTGCTCGGGCTGTAGAAATTCACTTCGCCGCGGCTGATGCTGTATTTGTTTCCGAAAAATTCGATTTGCCCCGAATTGACGGTCAAATTTCCCAGCACGACGGGCCGCTCGGGAGTGCCGCGGATGCGCAGGTTGGCGTCGGCCTGGATGTTGCGCGTCAAAGAGGTTTGCACTTCCAGGGCGCGCGAGCTCACCACGTTCACGTCGAACTGAATGCCGCGCAGATATTCGTTGGGCTCGGACGGAACCGAGACCGGCTTGGCGGTGGTGGCCAGCAGCGAACCGACGTCGGTGCGCGGATTGAAGTTCGCGCGCACCACCACCACGGTGCCCGCCAGCACGCTGCTGTTGGATGTGCCGATCAGGCTCAGGCGTCCGTTCACCGTTACGCTGACGCCGTCGGGCGAGCGGTAGCGAACCTGATCGGCGGTGGCTTGCAATCGATAAACCAGCGCCGGACCTCGGAAGCCGACAAAGCTGCCCGTCTCAAACGACACCTTGCCGCCGCCGGTTACGGCGCTCAGATTCTGAACCGTGGCGCGATTGCGATCGAACACGATGAGCCCGTTCGCCTGGTCGACGCCGTTGGGCAAGTCGCGCAGGAACAGGGAGGCGTTCTTCAACTCCAGGCGCCCATCTACCTGCGGCTCGGTGAACGAACCGCGTACCGCGACGTTCACCACCGAAGTCCCCGCCGCCAGCAAATCCGCATTGAAGAGCTGCAGGATCGACAGATTGATTTGCCCCTTGACACTGAGGTCCCAGGGATTTTTCGAATCCAGCGCCAGTTGCCCCGTGATGTCGAGAGTGGTGTCCTTGGCTTTGAAACTGGCGCTTTTCACCTGGATGTTTTTGGTGGTTCCCTCAAACTGCACGGGCCCAACTTTGCTCAGAATCAGATCCTGTACTTTCGCGCCCGCCATGGGACGCGCGTTCGGATTCGCGTTCATTTGAACGGCGGACAGCGTGACCACCGCCTTCATGGATTCCCATTTGTTCAATGGTCCGGAGATGGCCGCGTCGCCCTGCAGGAAACCGTCGAACGGCAGATCGGTGCGGATGCGCTGGCCCGGCCACAGATCGTGCAGCGTGGCGAAAGTGATCTTCGGGATTTGGATGTGGGCTTCTCCGGGATAGTCGCCTTCCATGCGCCATTCGCCGCTGCCCTGAATCTGAATGCCGCGAAGATCCACTTTCGCGCTGACGGCCAGAACGGGCAAACGCGTGGTGGCGGTTAGCTGAAGATTGCCGTAGGGCTGCCCGTCCACGACCGCGTTTTTCAGCGACAACTGGCCGTTCAGCGAAGACAGGCTGATGGCCCCTTTCACTACCTTAGCCGTGCCGTTGGCTTTGAGATCCAGCTCGCCGCCCAATCCTTTGCGGACTTCCTGCACATGATGAATGTCCGGGAGGTTCAGCCGATTGCTCACGACATCGAATCGCACCGCGCCGTCGTTCCAATCGCTGGCCGGATGATTGTAAGCGCCGCTGCCGGTGATCTGTGCGCGGCCGCTGCGCAGGTCGGCGTTGGTTATTTCCATCGCCGTAGCGGTCAAAGTAACGTCGGCGTGCGCGCGCTCGAAATGCTCGTCGTACGCGGTGACATTTTGCAGATCGACATTGGCGTTGACCAGCGGCGATTCGAACGTGCCGGACACGCGCACGGTGGCGGTCAGCGAACCAGTCACCGGGGCCTGCGATCCATTGTCCGCAAGAAGTTTCTGAAGGTCGCTGTCGCGCACCGAAAGCAGCGCCGATACTGAACTGGAATCTTCCAGTTTCCAATTCGACAGGCCGATCCTGCCCTGTCCCTCTACGTGCAGCTTGGCCTGATCGAGCGTCAGCGTGTGCAGGTCCGCCGCGGATTTATCGATGTCGAAAGTGCTGGTGAGATGATCGATCTGGCGCTGGTCCAGGAGGAAATTAGTCAGGTCGATTTTTCCGGCGATGTGGGGATTCGCGAGCGGTCCCGTGACCGATCCATCGAAGCGCGCCAGGCCGTTTTTCAATGAGATTGGAATCTGCTCCGGCGGCGCTTCACCCATCAGCGGAAAGAGCGGCAGAAATTCGTTGAGATTCTGAGATTCGATGTGAACGCTCAAAGCTTGTCCTAATGTGCCGGTGACATTCAAGTGTGTCGAGCCGAGATTGACCTGCGAATTTCCCAACGCGATTCTGCCCGCGCGCTGATCGTAGTTCACCGTCACCTGGCCCTGCACCGGCACTCCGCCTTTTCCGGGCACGATGTCGAGCTTGGCTTGCACATCTACTCCGCTCAGCCCGCCTTTTGCGGCTATAGCTTCCAGCGCCACGGTCCCACTGAGGGCGCCGCTCAACTCGCCGCTGTTCCGCGCGCCCAGCGTGGCGAGTTCTTTCAGCGAGAAATTCTTGGCGGTTCCCTTGAGGGAGAGCCTCTTGAAATCCGCGAACTGCGCCGATCCGCGGAATTGGCCGTGCAGGGCCGCGACTTCCAAATCGTGCAGCATGATTCCACTGGGGGTCACTTCGACCGGCGATGAAAACGCAATATTGCGAATGGCGAGATCCTTCGACGCGTACGCCAGATCGCGGCCATTCAGTTTGCCTGCGAGGCGATATTCGAACGGCGCCGTCTGCACTGAGCCTGTGCCGGCAAACACAACGTTGCCGCGCGATTCAAGCGGCAGGCCGAACATTTTGTTCAGCTCTTTTACGGGCGCGTTGGCGGCGATCTCCAGTGACGTGTGCGGCGAGCTAAGATCCTGGACCGAGCCTTTCAGCTCGACCTTCGTCTCGCCGTTGGACAAACTCGCCTGAACCAGATGGACCACATTTTTCTCGAGCGCCGCCTTCACGTCCAGATCGAATGCGAGCGGCGCTTTCACTTCGGGTGAGATGGCGTGCAGTTGATGCGAGGAAAACTCGCCCACGTAACGCGGGCCGGCCGCCTCATATCCGAAGCTCGCGCGCAGATGATCGCCCTGCACGTCCAGCGGAATGCGCTTCGAATTGTATTCCGCGAATCCGTCGTGCAGCTCGAAGTGGTTCACTTTGAGATCAAGCAGTTGCTCGGCGATATTCTCTTTGGATTGGCGGCGGATCTTGGGTTCAGGCACATTGGTTGTGCCGTCGGCGGCCACGGTGACATGCATCCGCGGCTTTTCCGCGATGACCGACCGGATGTCCACTTCCTTCTTGAGGGCGGAAACGATCTTCAATCCAATTTGAATTTTCTCGGCGCGGAAAAATGGCGGCGAGCCCGGCGGTTCCTTGCCGTGTATGATGAATGGCGCAACTTCGACCGTCAATCCGGGCCACTGGTAATCGAAACGCCCGATCTCCACGCGGCCGCCGGTCGCCGTTTCCGCTATTGCGACAATCCTGTCCCGAACTTTGTTTTTGAACCAATCCGTCCGCACCGCGATGAGCGCGCTGACGACGGCGATCAGGACCAGGCCAACCAAGCCCAGCACGCTATACAGCATGACTTTCTTGGTACGCCGCTTCATGGTAGTTTCTCGTCGTGATCGCGGACCGCAACCTGTTTGCGCGTGTCGGCCAGCCATCGGTCGATGGCCTGATCGATGCGCTGGTCCGTCAGAAGCTCGCCGATCTTGTCGCGGGCATCTTCGAACGCGGGGATTTGCTGGATGCCCTGCTGCTTCCACTTGACGACTTCCTGGTCGTAATAATCGCGGATATCCTTATCCGGGACCAGGATTCCCGGACGGAAGCGGTAATCGATAAAACGCAACAGCGTGGTCTGCCACCATAAGCGGCGCTTCAACACCTCTTCGGTTATTCCATATCGATCCAGCGCTTGCTGATACAGCGCGTCAGAGTGATAATGCTCTTTCAAAGTTTTCAGCGCGGGGTCGGCTTCGGCCGCGTCGGGGATCGGATAGTGGCTGAATTCCATGTCGCGCTTGACTAGTGTTTGTTCGATCAAACGGTCGGCGGCTTTTTTCCGTTCATCGGCGCTGAGATCGAGCTCGCCCCCATTCAGGAACGCAGTGAGCCGCACCTCTTCATCCACCTGGGCCTTGGTGATTACCTGGTTGCCGACGGAGATGGAGATGCGGTCGATGATTTCGGAGTGGAGAGGCAGCGAGAGCAGGAGCAGGAGAATGGGGTTGTAAAATCTCATCAAAATGCCTGCCCCAGCGAGAAATGAAACTGGAAAACATTGATCCGCTGCACTACCTGTTGCCCTCCGCCGAATAGCAATTGGTCGGTCGTTCCCCGGAACCCGAAAAAGCGCGGCGAGTTCGGACTGAGCGAAAAATCTCCGCGCACCGGGCCGATCGGCGTGCGGTAACGAATGCCGAAACCAATCGCCTGTACGGCGTAGTCGAAATCCTGGAGACCATTCTGGTGAAACCGCAGGCTGATTTTGTTCCAACTGGAATAGACGTTGCCCAGGTCGTTAAATAGCACGCCGCCTATGTTGTCGCCGATCAGCGGGAATCGTAGTTCCACCGTGTTGGTGAACAGCGCGCCGCCACCAATCGGAAATCCGGTAACGATATCGCGCGGGCCGGCCTGGTTGTCGGGAAACGCACGATTGGAGGTCGAGCCGCCCGCGAAAAATCGCTCGGCTAGCGGAATGTCCGGCCGTCCCGCATAGCGTTTGATCAATCCAAAGCTGGTGCTTCGGGCCAGCACCAGGTTCTTGGTCAACTTGTAATAGGTCGCGTTGCGCGCCACCAACCGGCCGAACCCGGTTTGAGAGCCAAATAAATTGGATGCCAGCGCGACGTCGACGGTGGTGTAAATGCCGCGATGCGCGTCCAACGGATCGTCGCGGCGTTCCTGGATGAACGTCCCGGAGAAGGAACCGACCCGCTCCGGCTGCGACAGCCTGGGAATCAGTTCGGGTGTAACCAGCGGAGTTCCAATAATATTGACTTTTCGAAACGTGTAGCGGTACTGCACCGAATTCGCTTTCGTCAGTTTCTGCCCCAACTGAATGGAGCCCTCTTCGCGCCGCGATGAGAAAGTGCGCACGTCGTGCGAAATGTCGAACAGTCCGGAAAATTGAAGATTCAAATCCGGATTGCCTTGGAATTGCGGCGCCAGATAGGTAGCCAGCGCCCGCTGCTCCAGGGTGGACACGCGCATTTGCAAGCCGATGGTGTGGCCCAATCCGAGAAAATTCAGCCGGCTGATGCCGAAAGAGACGCGCGGGCTGAATCCCGTAGTTCCGGCGGGCGAATCCAGCGACGCGCTTCCACCGCCGATGCGTCCGATTTCAGCGCCGAATCCGGTGTTGAGCAAATAGCGGC
>DATDHK010000417.1:0-2407 GCA_036521635.1 Bryobacteraceae bacterium
TTCGCAAGTGGACGCCAAGACCGAAGACGGATTCTTCCTGGGGTTTCCGTCCTACTGGAACGTTCTCGCATTTTACCTTTACTTCCTGAGGCCGGACTCGACGTTGAGTCTCGGAATAATATTGCTGCTCGCCGTCCTTACATTTGTGCCGTTGCGTTATTTTTATCCGACGCAGCCAGGTTTGTGGAATCGCGCGATCTGTGTGTTGGCCGCGCTGTGGGGCGTGTCGCTCATCGCGATTTTGACGTTGCCGGCGGAGACGCGCATGCCCTGGTTGAAGGTCTCACTGGTGTTTCCCGTAGGGTATCTCGTGCTATCGTGGGGACTCGAATTGCGGAAACGCATCCTGTAGGGAAACCTTGCCAGTCACGGCGGCGTCTTGGAAGCAGAGAAGAATTGTTCTTGTTTACAAACTCTTTACGAATCGGTGCGATTTTATTGAGCTTGGCGGCCGCCGCGCCGCTGGGAGCGGGCTCCGTGCCATCGGCCCCACTGCTCGATCTGGGCTATCGCCAGATGTACAACCTCGAATTTAACGAGGCGCACAAGACCTTCGGAACATGGGAGACGCAGCATCCCAACGATCCGCTGGGTCATGCGTCCAATGCGGCTGCTTTTCTCTTCGCCGAATTCGATCGCCTCAAAATCCTGCAGTCGGAATTTTTTATCCACGACACGAATTTCCGCAAGACCAGAAAGTTGAATGCCGACCCGCAGGTCCGGCAAGCGTTCGATGGCGAGATCGACAAGGCGCTGCAGTTGTCGGATCAGATTCTCGCAACTGCGCCTCGGAGCACGGATGCCATGTTTGCGAAAATTCTGGCAACGGGACTTCGCGCGGATTATCAGGCGCTGATCGATAAACATTACCTGGACTCGCTGTCGGGGGCCAAGAGCGGCCGCGCCCTGGCGGAAAGGCTCCTCGCGATTGAGCCCAACTACTACGACGCCTACCTCGCCATCGGCGTCGAAAATTATTTGCTCAGCCTCAAGCCGCTGCCCTTGCGGTGGGTATTGCAAATGGGCGGCGCACAGACCGACCGCGAGCGAGGGATCGAGAATCTGCGAAAGACGGCCGAGAAGGGACACTATTTTGGTCCGTATGCCCGGCTGCTGCTGGGCGTGGCTGCGTTGCGCGCCAAGGATCGCACGCAGGCCCGCGATCTTCTGGTTGGACTTTCGCGCGAATTCCCGCACAATCCGCTGTACGCTGAAGAACTCGCTCGACTCCAGTAGAATACCTTGAGGAGCTTTGAACCCTCAACTATGACAATCGCCGGAGTAGCTAGCGCATTTCCGAAACATCAATACGATCAGCGCGTGCTGCTTTCGGCGCTGCAGCGGCATTGGGGACCGAAGATCGACAACCCGGTATTCATGGAGCGACTGCAGGCCCGGGTGGGCGTCAACACGCGGCACCTGGCGTTGCCGATGGAAGAATATTACGGACTGACGACCTGGGGCAAAGCCAATAATCACTGGATCGAGGTGGCGACGGAGATCGGCGAGAAAGCGTTGTGCGGCGCTTTGGCCCGCTCCGGATTTGCGCCGTCGGATTTGGGCGCGGTCTTTTTCGTTTCAGTCACGGGGATCGCCAGCCCTTCCATTGACGCGCGTCTGATCAACCGCATGGGCCTGCCGGTGAATTTGAAGCGGGTTCCCATTTTCGGATTAGGATGCGTGGCGGGGGCCGCTGGAATTGCGCGCGCGGCCGACTACGTTCTGGCGTATCCCAAGCAAGTGGCGGCTGTCATCGCGGTGGAGCTTTGTTCGCTCACTTTGCAGCAGGACGATTTGTCCGTTGCAAATCTTATTTCGTCCGGATTGTTCGGCGACGGAGCAGCGGCCGTGTTGGTGGCGGGCGCGGAACGCGAATCGAATGGTCCGGAAATACTGGCGACGCGTTCGGTGTTCTATCCGAATTCCGAGCATGTCATGGGCTGGGATGTTTCTGAAAAGGGTTTTCGAATTGTGCTGTCGCGCGAGGTGCCGGAAGTGGTTCATCAACACTTGGCATCCGACGTCGATGCTTTTCTGAAGGACAACGATCTGGTGCGCGCGGATATAGGAAGTTGGATTCTACATACCGGCGGGCCGCGCATCCTGGAAGCCACCGCTGTCGCGTTGGACCTGCCGGAAGACGCGCTGTCAGCCTCATGGGATTGTCTTCGCAGGACCGGCAACCTGTCGTCGGCATCCGTGCTGGTGGTGCTCGAAGAATTCATGATGAAGCGGCGGCCGGTCGAGGGCGCCTACAGTATCCTCGCCGCCATGGGTCCTGGTTTCTGTTCCGAACTCGTACTGCTGAGGTGGTAATTTGCGGACGCCAGGAAACACCACCGACGTCTTCGTTGTTGGCGGCGGCCCTGCCGGGCTGGCGGCTGCGATCGCGGCGCGTCAACGGGGC
>DATDHK010000418.1:0-3073 GCA_036521635.1 Bryobacteraceae bacterium
GTTTTCACCGGCGTCATTGCTAAGATAGACGCCTTTGGAAGTGCCGGCGGCCATGACGCGCGCGGCGATCGGAGATATCGAAAGCGACTCGATCCGCAATCCTCGAAGTCCCGCGATGGCCTGCCAGTTTTGGCCGCCATCCTTGCTTTCGTACACGCCGGAATCCGGCGAATCGCCCGCGTCGAGCCCCGCGTAGAAATGTCCGGATGAATTGGGATCGATGATCAGGGCGTCGATAGTGCCCGGAGTCGCCGACGGGAAAGCTAGCAGCCGCCAGGATGCGCCCGCATCGTCCGAGCGAAAAAGAAGCGAGTCGCGCGCGCCTGCCAGAAGAATATTCCGGTTCTGCGGATCGATGGCGATGGCTCGAGCGCTTCCGCCAAAAGGACCCGACAGCCGCCATGCGCCGCTAAGCGATGCCGAGCAGATCAGAATATAAGTCAAACAACTGAGAACGAGCTTGCCGATTGCATCTAATGTCACTAGTTACTAGAGTACCAGAGTGAAACACGGAAGTCATTGAAACTTCAGTCCGAAATTGAGGTTCTAGGGAACGCCTGCGCCGGATGGATGACTGGATAAATCCGTGAGTTGTTCGGCCAACTCTTGAGGCCGGTCGAGGTTTTCTACTGTCAGGCGGCTGTTTTCGCCGGCCGTTTCGATGGCGATGTCGCCAACGCCAAACATTCTCTGACCGATGGACTGGACCACTCGCACATCCTGAACTTTGGGAAGCTGAATGATGCGTGTGGATTTCGAGAAGAGTCCCACCTCGTAACGCAGCTTGTCGCCGGCGATAGTGACCTTGACGGTCTGGCGTTGTATGTGGCGTTTGATGGGCCAAAGCAAAAGCAGCGCCGACGCGATCGGCAGCCAGGGCTTCATCGTTGGATGGTCCTTGACGATGTACAAGTAATGCACCGCGGCCGCGGCTAAGATCAAAAGCAGGGTGAGCGCGTATCCGGCCCTGATAAACTTCATACTCGGACGAATCACAATGTCTTGCATGGCCGCTGGTAAATTGTAGCGTATGAAACCCATGGCGCGTTATCTTGTCTCGCTGCCGGAACGCGTGGTGCGGTCGGCCGCGGCGCTCGCCGGAGGGCTGGTGCGCGAGTTGGGCGACGTGTCGCTGCCGGCCGCGGTTCGCCGCACCAAGACCTATCAGATGATGGTTGGGATCGCGCTGCGGTTCATGATTGAGCAGGTCGGCGAAGTGGAAGGCGTGTATCCGGCGGAAGGTGAGTTGGCCGGCAATTTCCTGATGCGGCGCACGGCGGGGCACGGGATCGAACTGGTGGGTCTGCTGGCGTTTCGCGCGTCGCCGGTGTGGATCATGGCGGCGCTGGCGGATGTTTCAGGCGCGGGACGGCAGATCGTGCAGGAGATCGCCGAGGCGCTGAAAGAAGAGCGGCTGCTGGAAGGCGACGCGAAATTCGAAAACGTCGATCAGATTTTGAATGGGTTGGAACAGACCGCCGGCCTCGCGGCGGACGTGTTCAATACGCCGCCGCTTGACGTCGCAGGACTGCGCAAGGAGTGGATCGCTTTTCGCGAGAATGTGGGCAAGATCCCGCCGCAGAATCTACCGTCGGCTGACTTGTTGCGCACTCATTGGGAAGAGCTGAAGGCGGAGGCGGCCGCGCAGCACAAATCGGTGTTCGCGGTATCGTCGCTGATGGCGCTGTCCGCGATTTCGCGTACGCCGGAGACGTTGCTGCGGCTGGCCCGCGCCGCGAACAAAGCGGTGTGGCGCACGGGCCAGTTGTTCGGCGGACCCTTGCTGGCGCACTACAGCGACACGCTGCGTAGTATACGGCAACGCGGCTACGCAGCCTATTGGGCAGACGAATTTCGCCCGTACCTGCGCGCGGCGGCAGACCAATTCTCCCCCGCCCACCGCTCCTGGACGGATCGATTAATGAGGTGACAGCCAGCTCTTTCACCTATTTCTCCCGAGACTTTTGCTCGCCCGCCGACTTGGTGCAACTTGCCGAGGACTATGCCTGGTCGAGCGCGCGTTCTCACGTCATCGATCGCGCCCGGGAAGGCTTCGTGGATATGTCTCCTTGGCGCACGGTGTACACGGCGGAACGTTGGCGGATACCTTGCAGCGTGGGATTGAAGAGGAGGTGGCAGGCCCTTTGGTTTGATTTTTCACAGCTTCCTGTCACCTCATTTATTCGTCGCGGAGGGCGTTGTTCGGATCGATTGAAGCGGCACGCCGGGCTGGGATGTAGCTGGCCAGCAACGTTACCGCCAGCAGCGCAACTGGAACGGCAAGGAAGGTCCACGGGTCGAACATGCCAGTCTCTTGCAGGCGCGAGAAAAGCGCACGGATGCCTCGCACTACGCCGAAGCTGCCTGCCACTCCGATACCCACGCCAATCAGGGCGAGCGTGAACCCCTGCGTCACCACAATTCCTAGGATGTCGCGCCGGTTTGCGCCAATCGCCATCCGGATGCCGATCTCGCGTGTGCGGCGGCTCACCGAGTAAGACACAAGGCCGTACAATCCAACCAGCGCCATGCCGAGCCCCAAAATGCCCATCGTGCCGACCACGTTCACAATCAAGCGCAGCGTTCGCAAACCTTGCGTGCGATAGTATTCGCGCATGGCGCGAACGTTAAAAATCGGCTGATGCGCATCGATTGAGCGCACCAGATTACGCAGCGGCGCAGTCAGGCTAGCGGCATCGCCGGCAGTCTCCACTGTCAGCGTCATTCGCGACGCCGGGTGCTGGGACAGCGGCAGGTACAAGAATGTAAATTTCGGTTCACCGGTCGTCAGGTAAACGGCACCACTCACCGTAGTTGGGATCGGTCTTGGTCTTGTGGAAGCCGCTCACGTCGGGATCGCAATGCGAGCCATCGCCCGCCGTATGGTTGTAAACGTCCCAGTTCAATCCCTTACCGGACCATGTGAAGATCGCGTCGACCGTTTGCCCCGAGACCGTCGCAATCGTGAAAAGCAACGGACCCGCCAGGCTGTTGCCGTCCGCCTTGCTCAGCAGCATGTTGGCGTCGCGGGCAAGCACGCGGGCGTGGTTGCCGTGAAAGTGAAACGGATGCT
>DATDHK010000419.1:0-16771 GCA_036521635.1 Bryobacteraceae bacterium
AGGATCAAAAGGCGGTAAGATGCGAGCAGCGAACCTCACATCAGAAGAACGAATAACAATAGCCCAGAAGGCCGCGAAAGCTCGCTGGGCTAAGGTAAAGGCCAAGTAAGGCCGAACACTTCAATGGTGCGGACGACGGGACTTGTATACCCGTAAGCGCCTGTCAGAGCGCGGCGGTTTTAAAGACCGCTGTGTTTGCGTTTCACCACGCCCGCATGATTGAACTGGGAGCGGGAGCCGGAAGGCTCCCGTGGTCCTGGTGGTCCTGGTGGTCCACGACTCCGGACTTAGAGTCCTGTTGTGGATTTCCTCATTTAGATTCCCTTTGGACCTCAATTCGCAAAGACCCCTTACTGTCGGAATCTTTGTAAATCACCTCAAAGATATGGGAAGCCGCTTGGAGCCATTTTCTTCGGCCATCCATGGGCCAGTCTGAATCGGGAGGCGGTAGAGTCGTTAACAGTCCAGCGATGAATGGATGATAGCCGCTAGTTCCGCCGCCACCACTCCCACCATCGCCATTCTTACGCTCCGACCTCTCAGGTTCTCTATCACCTTCGATGCTGCCCGTCCCTGAATCAACGCCAGTAGCGGCCCCGGCACTGCCCTTTACGCGCGGATAAACTAGGCGACCTGCGCCAGACCAGAAAAATCCCGCAAATGTAGCGGATCGCTGAAAAACTTGCCGCGCTACGGTCTTTTGCTTTTGCGACACGCCCATGTTAACCATCGCGGTTTCTAAGCCAGCGAGCGGCGGTAAACTGGCACCCTTGAATTGCTCGTAAACCTTTTGGTAGAGCGGGATAGTCAGAAACGCGTCCGCTTTCGCAGCTTGCTCCTGTTGGGGATCGCAGATTCGAGCGCCTAGCTGGCTGAGCGTCACGGTTCCCTGCGAATACGTAACCAGCCCAAACATTTTTGCGGTTCCTAATTTCAGGCGAAAATTTCCCGTGTCCGGTTTCACATCTAGCTGCGCTGCAAGTTGATCCATCTGGCAGCTAGACCCGCCCACAGCGTGAATACCCTTAGCGAGCGTGAACGCTTCCTCCAAGGGGAGATAAGGGAATTGAATTGTGGAGCGCTCGTTCTTCCGTCCATCGGTGGCTTCGGTCTGATCAGATTCCTGAGCTTTCAAAGTTGCTTCTTCCGGCATGACTGCCTCCCAATCCTATTAACTCATAAACACCCGCAAACTTCAATGGGAATGTTTATGTAAAATGATTACCTAGCCAATTTTGGGATTGACTTCTTACCCGCCTAAGCATATACTAGTCTCATATGAAGCCGGAACAAAAGTCCTATAAACTATCGGAGTCAATGACTTGCAGTGATTGTGGATTGTTTTGCCAGAAGTTTGGGAAACACCGTAACGGTCTCAGGCGCTTTCGTTGTTCAAAGTGCAAGCGGACCTATACCGAGGCTCACCGGCTCACTTTGGGCGAAATGTATGCCCCTCAGGACAAGGTACTGCTTGCCATACAAATGCTCCTGGAGGGAAATTCAATCAGGAGCACGATGCGGATTAGCGGTCTGGACCAAAACACAATCACTAAAGCCCTTTTGCTGGCTGGTGAGAAGTGCGAGAAGATCATGGGTCGCCTGATCGTCAACGTTCCGGTGAAGAATGTTGAATGCGATGAAATTTGGGGATTCGTCCAAAAAAAGGAAGGCCACAAGAGACCGGAGGAAGCGCATGACGAAAGTATCGGTGATGCCTACTGCTTCGTCGCAATCGAGCGCAGCACGAAACTGATTCTCAACTTTGCCCTTGGCCGTCGTGAGAGTACCGGCGTTCGCCTTCCGGAGCGGTAGCAGCGCGATACACCTTGATCAATTGCGCGAAAGTCACGCGGTCTGCAAGTGTATCTCCGGCCGAGGTCGCTTCCGTGGAGGTGGTCCCAGTTATCGGTAACCCTGATCCGGCCCGCATATGCACGAGCATCGTGGAGCGTCAGAACCTCACGATCAGAATGCAGATGCGGAGACTCACGCGATTGACGAATGGCTTCTCAAAGAAGTGGGAAAACTTGTGGGCCGCATACTGCCTGCACTTCGCCTATTACAACTTTTGTCGAATTCACCGCACGTTGCGCGTCACGCCCGCGATGGAATCGAAGTTGACCGATCACGTTTGGGAACTCGCGGAATTGCTGAGCGCGTGAGAGTCGCCTAGTCTGGGTAACCATCGTCCTTCTTTGGCGCGGATGTGAGTTCTCGTTTTGGCTTGTCGAGTCTAACAAATTCACGGCGAGCTTGTTTGAGATTTCCCCGAACTTCCCGGATGTCATCGGCAGTGGGCAATTTCTCTGGTGGCGTACCGCTAAGCTCTATCATTGTCTTGCGAACTGTTTGGCCCACATCGTGAGCCGTCTTCTCAAGACTCTTCTGCCCACGGATAGCTTCCTTTTCTATCTTCGCTTCCGTCTGTGTGATTCTGAACAGGTTCGCCGCCAGTTCTTGGCGACCCATGAAATCTAACACTGATCGACCAACGGCGACGCCCTTGATATCTCGCAATTGAGCGAGATCCATACAGTACATTCCGCGATAGCCAGCGTTGTGAAAGAAGTGGTACTGCTCTACTCCGGCAGCACAAGCGACCGCACTCAACGAACGTTCGCGCTCAGAGACCTCCTCCCGAATCTGAACCCGCTCCACCTCATCCGTTCCCTGAATAAACTGACGGAAGGCCTCGGCCATCGTTACGAAGTAGGCTTGCGCCGCTGCCACTTGGGGCTTTTTTACGTCACCATTGATAGAGACCAGGTAACAAGCGAACCGCGTGAGCTTGATGTCCTGAACGCTCTCGCCGTCGATAGCCCTGCGCACTTGTTCAAAGTTTTCGATTACTGCGATGTTGAGAGCCGTGCAGGTGGCGATGGCCTTGTTGATTGGCTTTTGAAACGCTTGGTAGCTCTCGTACCCCAGCATTTGCATAAAGTCGCGGGCATACCAAAACTTACCGCCATTCGTGCGACCGAGCACCTCGAAGTTGGGCCGGTCGCCGTCCAAATGAAAAAGATCCATTTGGTTTCGATTACCCTTCCCGGATCGCCGCATCGATTCATCATAATCTATGTACTGGCCTGTAGGTGAAAAATTTGCTCTTGACCGAAGGGAGTACAATCGAAATTGAAAGTGAGATGCTACTTGACCAAGCTTTTGTTCCAAAGCCCTACACCCCATTGAACAGCGGGGATAACCACAGGCCGGGCTGCTGTGATCGACCGTAAAAAGGCAATGACAGCCGGTGACCGATCCCACCTGAAAGGCGTAGTAGCTGTGGTATCGCGACAAGCCAAGACAAGGCGAGGGGCTGAATCGCAGATCGGGTGCTGATTCAGCCCACAAAAAACCTTAAACGCACCTTTCAGGCACTACCTTCCTTCCCCTCCCCCTCCCATTCGGTTTATAACTAAGTTGATGCGAATTGCTTTCCCCCTCGGCGTTCTTGCCCTCGCTTGCGTCCCGGCATTCGCCCAGGTTCCCGACGTCGGCTCCGGCTCGCCCACCGAATCGATTCGCGCCAGTTTCATCAACGCGTTTTATCGCGCCGGTTTTCAGAACCTCGTAAATCTCCCGCCGCTCGGCGACGTGCGGGCCTTCGGCGCCACAGGCCTGGTTCAGGAATTCGGCGACTCAGCCAGAAACAAGTACGCGCTGCTCATGCCCGATTCCACCATGCCCATCCGCCAAGACACGCTTTATGTTTATCAACTGATCCCCGCCCTCTAC
Source organism: Bryobacteraceae bacterium (assembly GCA_036521635.1). GTDB lineage: Bacteria > Acidobacteriota > Terriglobia > Bryobacterales > Bryobacteraceae > Palsa-89. The sequence continues at coordinate 3,736 of DATDHK010000419.1, forward strand.
ACCTACTATTTGACTTTTGGCGTGACGACCGCAGGCTACCCCATGACCGACACCACGCCCTGTCCCCCCATCCTCAGCTTTCCCAGCGCCTGCCAATACCAGCTCTTCAACAAACCCTATGGACTGTTCGTCTACACCAACGGCCTGGGAACCACCGGCACGAATTTCGCAACGCGCGATCCTTTCTACACCAAGTGGAACACGCTGGGCGGAATCGCCACGCTCGGCCCGGCCGTCGGCGTCGAGCAGGCCGTGACCTCTCCCGCCGCCACTAAGGCCACAATCCAGACCTTCGACCGCGGCGCCGTTTTCAACATCACTTCGGGAGTGCTGACCGGACGCATCCTCGCCGTGAGCTCGGTGATTTTCAGCCTCTATGCGGCAAATCAAGGCTATCTCGGACAACTCGGCTTTCCCACCGCCGACGAAACTACGTTGTCCACCGGCCGCCACCGCCAGACCTTTGAAGGCGGCACAATCGAATACGACCCCGGTTCCGCTCCCGTTCTGAAATTCCCAGTGCATGACGTTCTGATTGGCGCGGGTATTTCTAAGTTGACGCTGGCCGTGGGCGACACCGCGAATCTGCAAGCCACAACTCTGGATTCCAGCGGCAACATCCTGACCGATCGCACAATTATCTGGAGCACCTCCAATAGCCGCGTCGTCACCATCGCGTCATCCGGCGCCAGCGCGACCATCAAGGCGGTAGCAGGCGGCTCCGCCAACATCACCGCCACCAGCGAAGGAAAGCTCAGCATTCCCTTGCCGGTTTTGGTAACGTCCACTTGTTGCGATATCGGCGAGGGCTCGCCCACGCCAGCCATCCAACAGGAATTCCGCGACGCCGTTGCGCGCAACCATCTCAATCTCACATTCCCGATTTCCACGCCGGCGCTTCGCATCGGAACCGGCTTCGTGCAGGACGCGCAGGATGCGGCCAACGGAACCGATTATTCGATCGCGGTGCCGGATGGTGCGGGTACAGGCTACGTGGTCGGTGGCGCACTGCTCGGCAAATACCGCACGCTGGGTAGCGTCACCGGATCGTTGGGATATCCATCGTCCGACGTCACCGCCGGCGGCCGGCAAATGTTCGCCGGCAACGCGGCCCTCGCCGGCAATCCGGTGTATCTGGTGACGGGCAATTTCCTGACGAAATGGGCCGCCCTTAAATATGAGACGGGCGCGGCCGGCTCGCCGGTATCCGACCCGATGAACGTGCTCACGTTCCGCGCCACTCTCGGCGCCACGCAGAGTTTCTCAAACGGGCTGATGGCGTCCGCGCAAAACGGATCGAAAGCGGGCGCCGTCTATTTCGTTCGCGGCCCAGTGTTGGCTGCCTACCTTTCGGCCAATGCCGCCACCGGCTCAATGGGTCTGCCAGTAAGCGATGAAACATCCGTGGCAGGAAAATTCCGCCAGGACTTCGAGGGCGGCTACATCGACTATTCACCGGGCGATTCCATCGGACAATTACACCCCGGCAACCGGACCCCGGCCGTAACGGCAACCCCGGCGTCGGTGCTGCCCGGAGCCCGCCTGCGCCTCGCCGCCGGTGGATTCAACTCGGGCAGCACGCTTCGAATTTCGATTTCCGGCCAGTCCGACTTCCTGGTGAAAACCGAGAACGGCGCCTATAGTTGGGAAACCACCATCCCCGCGAACGCCAGTCCGGGCGTGGTTTCCATCCATGCCGCCGATACATCCGGATCGTCGGCCGACGGCGCCTACACCGTGCGCGCCGCTGCCGACGTCCGGTTTCAACTCGCGAAAATCTCGGGCGACGGCCAGAATGGATTGCCCGGCGCTCTATTGCCGCAGCCTTTGAAAATCGCGCTCCAGGACGATCAAGGCAATCCGGTGGCGGGCGCGCCGGTCCAGTTTTCCGCATCGCCGGGCGCCCAGATTGTTTCGGCCTCCGCCACCACCGATCTAAATGGACAGGCGCAAGCGTCCGTTCGATTGCCCGCAGGCGACGGCATTGCGCTGGTCACCGCCCAAACTGAGCGCCAGACGGTAACATTCGGCTTGCAGGCCACCCATTCCAGCCTGGCGAACTTCCCCAAGCAGTCGCAAGGCGCGGATGTGCCGTTGGGAAATGCCGCACTGCTGGCGTCGGCTTCGGCCATCATCCGCTACTACCAGAATCGCGGCGACCTCCCCGCCCCCAACGGGTTCGCCGATCCGCAAGCGCTCAATCAGTTCTTGAAAGCGTTTTGCGTCCTCGATCCCGCGGGCCGCCAGATCTGCGATGGCTTCCTCAACGTCTCCGATTCCCACGAACAGATAGTGAATCTCTGGCGATTGGCTTCGTTTTGCGGAAATGCCCTGGATGTGGAAGTGCAAAATCCCGACCAGAATCATATCCGCGATCTTCTGGCCGGTGGTTCGCCGGTGCTCCTGGCCTTGTCGCTCACGCCGTCAGGCAGTCATTATGTAGTGGCGATCGGGGAAGCGGCCGACGGCAGCGTCTTAATCATGGATCCAAACCCCGCGTTCGGAAAATCGAACCTGAATGATTACCTTTCCGGATTTGGCGGCGTAAAGGCGACCATCGCGGCCGCCGTTCAACTAATCCCGCAAGTCGCTGTCTCACATGGGTTTCTGGTAGTAGGCCAGCCGGTCTTCGACATCAGTTCGGTGGCCGGAACCTGCGGCCTGAATCTGGACCTGCCGGCATCTTCTTCGATATTCCGGGTTCGTTTTTGCGAAGGCGCTCAAAGCCTGTATCAGCTTGACATCATTACCTCCGGAGCGTTTGCGCTAACCCTAACCGACCTTGGTAACCCCGGAAACCGGGTAGATCTGTCCGGAAATGGTACGGTGTCTTACAAAATCTCGCGCTCGGGCGTCCAATGGACCGCAATCCCCCAAAGCCTGAGCTTCTCGGCCAATAGCGCTCTGAACGCCGCCAGCTTCACGCCGGATCTATCTCCTGGAGCGCTTTTCTCGGTATTCGGCAGCGGAATGGCCGGCCCCAACGTGAAAACCAGTGTCCAAATTGCAGGTCTTCCAGCCCCCGTGATCGCCCAGACGCCCTTCCAGGTGAACGGCCAGATCCCGGCCGACCTCGCCCCTGGAACATACACCATCAAGCTCAGCTCCCCCTATGGCGCGGCCGAACAACCGATTCAGATCGCGGCCGTATCCCCAGGGATTTTCCAGGTGACCGATCAGATTGCGGCCATTCTGAACGAGAACGGAACGCTGAACACCCCCAATAATCCGGCCCGGCGCGGCCAGGTGATCGTTGTTTTCTGTACCGGCCTGGGGACGGTCACCAGCCAGGGGAACTTGAAGGTGGCGCAAGTTCCGGCCACCGGCCTGGTCCAGGGAGTAAAATGGACAGCCGCGTTCGCCGGCTTAAGCCCCGGTTTCATTGGCTTATACCAGGTGAACCTGCCGATTCCGGCGGCCACCCCGCCGGGTCTGAATCTCTCCCTCGCAATTCAACAGGGGAATTTCACCAGTAACACGGTCCAAGTCTCCATTCAGTGAATGGAGCTTACAATTTCATGCAAACTCTTGACAACGGAGCCGGTTCCGTGATGTAATAACAACCTAGGTCGATTTGTACGCACCCGCTCGGTTAGAGGGGGCAACGATCATTTTGCTCTTGACTTGACTTTGCTAGGGTGTTATGAATAGTCTGACTGTTTAGTTAGTTAGGTTTTGGCGGCATTCATTTTGCAGTAGTTGTTTGAATCCCGCGAGCACAGCTTTAGAGATAAAAAGAGAAGTCCAAAAGGCTCGTTGAGCTTGGAGATGATGGGAAATCGACAGATAAGCAACATAGACGAAGCGGTGCGAGAGCGCTAGCCCATGCTGAGATTGCTTTTGCGATGCCCCTTATCCACAGAATGTTGTATAGGACGTTCGAGGCTCAGGTTGAACCAGGAAGCTTCCATCAATTCAATATCAAACTTCACAAGGAGAAGGAAATGGTAGATTCTCGCAAATGGATTATAGCGTTTGCAATGTTGGCCCTGTTAGTGGCATTTGGGTCAATCGCGAACGCGCAACCCGTTCCCGGTCAACCGCCCGGGTTCACATGCGTTGCCAACGCCGGCAATCCCGTGATTGTCCGTACCGAAGGCATCACTGAACTCGTGGGTGACCTGCTTCTGCAGTGCACTGGTGGCATTCCGACGCCATTAGGTGTGCTAATCCCGCAGACGAACGTGACCATCACGTTGAATACAAACATCACCAGCAGATTGCTGGGCGGCGGTTACATCGATGCGCTGTTGCTCCTCGACGATCCGTTCCCAGTGAGCCCTGCCACCAACCAGAACCCGCCTCCGTCGCAGGTTCCGACGCCATCCGGTGCTCCGACACAGATCCTGTGCCGGTCAAACACCACTGGTCCGGGCAGCACTCCCGCGAATTGCAACGCTGTGCGCGGCACTTCCAACGGGATCAACCCCGGTCTTCCTGGCTCAAACCCCAGCCCGTACGTCGGCGTTCCCGGCGTCCAGGCAGCGGGCGCGAACGTTTATGTCGCGCAGCAAGCGGCCGCCAATCAGGTGACATTCCTGGGCGTGCCGATTGATGCTCCCGGCACCAACTTCGTGCGTTCGATCCGTGTAACCAACGTTCGTGCGAATGCCTGCCAGTTGGGTCTTTCCTCGACGCTGATTCCCACCCAGATCGTGATGTTCATCTCCCTCAACGGTTCACAGGCAATCACGATTAACAACCCGCAACAGACCGTGGCGTTCATTCAACAGGGTCTCATTGTGGGCAGCAGCCCCAGCAACATCACGCAGTGCGTCAACCTCAACGTTGGCGGCGGCGGCAACGGTCTGAACTTCTTCGGCGGCACCCCGATCGGGACTGCTGAAGCGGCTGTCAACCTGAGAGAAGGATTCGCGGCTTCGTTCAAGCGCCGTGACGTCCCCGCCTTGGGTCAAACATTCATCGGCTTCAATGGCGTTCCGGAAGGTGTCCAGAACGTGCCTGGCTTCGCTTACAACACGGAGTCCGGATTGCAGCCGCAGACGGCTCTGGATGGGGCTACCGGGTTGGGCTTGGCGGACTTTGCCACGCGCTTCCTGATCCGCCTCAACAACGTTGGAGCCGGCGTCCGGATCATCTTCCCGGTCGCGGTTCCGTTGACCACGAATAACGGTGGTTCGTATGGTGCTCCGACGTTGCCTTCGAATTTCGCAACGGGCGGCACCCCGAATCCATTCACCGGCGGCTTCATCCGCTTGATCGGTGGAACTTCGGATGTACAGGGGAACTTCCCGGCCAATACGGTCGGATTCGCGTCCCCGACCACCACGTTTAGCGGCGGCACAGTGTTCCCTCCCAGCAGCGCGTTCAAGGGCCCAGGCGCAGTGACACCGTTCAACGGTGGCGTTGAAGTCGTGGGTACCGGCGGCACGGTCATCGCGGTTTATGAAGTTATAAACGCCGACCCGGCCGCGGTGGAACAAGCCAACGTGCCCATCGGCGTTGCGTTCGTTTCCAACACGGCGCAGAACCTGCCGGCTCCTGGCCAAACGACAGTGAACGCTTCGTTCGCTCCGTTAAGCACAGTGAACACGGCCTCCGGTTCGGCTCCGATCCCGCGCTTCTGCGATCAATCGGTTGCTCGCAACCTGTTCGCAATCGTCATCTGCCAGTGCAACCTGCTCTTCCCGTTCGTAACGAACCAGGCAGGCTTCGACACCGGCGTGGCGTTGGCGAATACATCGCTTGACCCATACGGCACAACTCCGCAGTCGGGTACCGTAACGTTGAATTACTACGGTAATACGGTTGGTGGTGGGGCGGCTCCGCCGGCCCAAAAGACCAGCTCGAATGTCCCCGGCGGCAGTGAGTTGATCTTCACTCTCAGCAATGGTGGAAACTTTGGAATCGCCGCAACACCGGGCTTCCAGGGCTATATCATCGCCGTAGCCAACTTCCAGTACTGTCACGCATTCGCCTTCATCAGCGACGTGGGTGCGCAGCGCTTGGCGGAAGGTTACGTAGCTATCCAGCTCGACGTACCTGGCCTCAACAGGACTGGTATCGTCGGCGAGAACGAAGGCCACTAAACCTTCGCTCGCTGGACCAAATCGAAAGGGGGGAGCTTCGGCTCCCCCCTTTTGCTTTTTGTGGCCGTGGTCGCTGTCGCTCCCGTGGTCGGTGATCAGTGATCGGTGACTGGTAACCGATCACCAATCACCGATCACCGATCACCAACCACCCGCCTTGTGCTACTCTGAAAGACTAAGCTTCCGCCGCGTCCAATACAATCCAGTGAGGTCTATAATGAATCGCAGACTCAATGCGTTTGCCTTAGGTGCGCTTTTTCTTCTATGCGCCGCGGCATTAAACGCCCAGAACGTTTTTGTCCTTCCCGCCTCGATCAGTGGATCGCCCAATGTGGGAGTTTTCAGCGCAAATCCGTTCTCGAACGTGGGGAATATTAACGCCAACCCCGCCGCCAACCTGGTTCTCGCGACCGCGGACGGAACGAAATTTTATATCATCTCGAATTCAGGCGCGAATAGCATCCTGGCCACGGACAGCACCTTCTCCACCGCCCGCGTGCTCGCCAGCTTGGGCGTGCAGCCCAATGCCGCGCTCATAACTCCGAACGGGAAGCGCTTGCTGGTCGGCGCAGGCACTCTTCAGATCATCGACACGGCCAACGATGCAGTCCTGGTTGGCGGCGGGCTGAACGTGATGGGTAACGTCGTCGACATAGCCGTGAATCTCGAATCCACGCGCGCGTTTGTGCTGGTAAATACGGGTTCCGGCAGTCAGGTAACGGCCGTCGACCTCGCGACCAACGCCGTTATCGGAACGATCACGGTTCCTGGATTCGGAACCGGCGTGTCCACCGGACCGAACGATCTGGTCTACGTCTCCACTCAAAACTTGATCCTCGAAGTGGATCCCCGCTCCGCGGCGGTTCGCCAGCAAATTCAATTGAACGGCCGCCCCGGCAAGATGTACTTCACGCCGGACGGCAAGCTCGGCGTTGCGGTAAATCAGATACCCGTGACGGGCAACGTTCTGGTCACGCTCGATTTGAACACCCGGATGCTCGGAGTGAACGTCCCCACGGCCAGCCTTCCAGCCAACGTCATTCTGGACAAGCTTTTCATTCCCGGAAATAATCGCATACTGGCCTATTCCAGCAGCGCGCAGACGCTTTTCGACATCACGCTGGCCCCGCTGTCCGTGAATACCTTCTCCTTCACTAGCGCCGGCACGGTCGGCGCGGTTGGCCTGGGGACCGACATTGCCACTCCCGGACATCCCAGCACACAATTCCTATTCTTTGCCAGCGGCACCACGCTCAGCCGGATCGATTTGCCCGGCAATCAACTTTCCGGACAAGCTTCCATTGGAAATGCCGCGGGCGCGATTTCAGTCACCGGCGCCGCCGCCACCGGAACGCCCGCCAACATTCTGACGATCGGCGACAACCAGAACGTGGCCATCGGCGCGACTTCACTGCCGATCGTGGTGCGCCTCACGAACGCCTTGGGCCAGCCGCTCGCCGGCGTTCCCGTGACCTTTACAACTAACGCGGCGGGAGCGACGCTTACGCCCGCGAGCGCGACTACGAATAACGATGGCTTCGCGGTTACGTCCGTCTCGGGCGTGACCACCGGCGGCATTTTCAATGTCGTCGCGGCCGCCGGGGGCATTACGGCCACGTTCAACCTGAGCAGCGGAGTGATTGGCGGCGTTGCGGGCGGGCTCACTATCGTCACCGGCCAGGGTCAAGTATTGGTAGAGCAAACCAACACGTCGGTGAGCGGCGCGCCTCTCGGGGTCGTTCTCAAGGACACTCAGGGCACCCCGATCGCGAATGCCGACATCACCTTCACCATAACTTCCGGGAATGGAACGCTGGTTGGCGGCGTAAGCAATGCCCCGGGCATTACCGATGTCATCACGGACGGAAACGGCATGGCCAGCATCAATTTCCTGTCCACCAATATCCCGAGCTTTCCAGGTTTCCTGACGACCACGATCAACGCCACCACCACCGGAGGCGCGGCCGCGACATTCTATGTCACCACAGTATCGGCCCGTACCAGTGGGGGCGGCCTCTCCGCACCCACTATCCAATTGATCAAACCCGATTTGGGAGCGGTCCTGACCGGCCAGGCCGGCCAGATTCTCAAGGGCGCCGTGCAGGCGCAAATCATCGCCGCTTCCGGGCAGCCAATCCCGTTCGCGAGTCTGCGGTTTGTGGATCCCGCCGATCCTAAGGCTACTCCAGCCGTTACCTGCGCGGGCGGTTTCGCGCTCAGCGATAGCAACGGCATTGCAAGCTGCGACGCCGTTTTAGGCGGAACTCTCGGCCTGGTCCAGGTGATACCCAATGTCGGATATCTCCAGACTCTGCGGCCCATTAACTTTAACATCACCATGGGCACGCCGGGCGGCATTAAGATCGTTCAGGGTGACATGCAGTCCGGCAAGCCGGGCGACAGGCTTCCGTTGCCCCTCATCGTCGAAGTTTCGGACGCCTTCGGCAACATCCTGCCTCAGACGCCGGCCACTTGGTCCGTCCCGGTTGCGGGCACCGCGACTCTCAGCAACGTAGTCAGCACTACCAACAACGTAGGGCGAGCCTCGGCCGTCGTAACGCTTGGAAACACCACCGGATTCGTGAAGGTCAACGTAACCGCGGGCAGCATCACCCAAACTTTCACGTTCACCGCCACGGTGCCCGTAGCCGGATTGCAGTACGTTTCCGGTAATTCTCAATCCGCGACAGTCAACACTCAGTTCCCCGCCGCTTTGGTCGTCAAGCTGATCGACGGCTCCGGCAACGGCGTTGCCGGGGTTCCAATCAGCTTCGCGCTGTTGACCGGAAATGCCGTGGTTGCGAACTCAGCGCCTGTTACCGACGCCCAGGGCAACGCTTCAACGACGGTTACGGCGGGCGGGACCGCCGGGCCGGTCACCATCGCCGCGACCTACAGCGGCTTCAACGTCACGTTCAGCTTAAGCACGCGGTTGACTGGGCCGGGCAACATCAAGTTCGTCAACGGCGCCAGTTTCTCCGCGATCAATGTGGCCGCTCCCGGGTCGATCGTCACCATTACCGGCACCGGGATTCTGACCGGCGTGCAAGGCCTTTTCAGCGGCTTCAACATCGTCGGCGGATTGCCAACCACCTTCCCGATCCCGGCCGGCGTAGGCACTGGAAGCATCACCATCAACAATGTTCCCGCTCCGATTTACTATGTCTTGAACTCCGGCGGCGTGGAGCAGGTGACCGTGCAGGTTCCCTTTGAAACGCAGCCGGGAACGGCCAACGTCACCATCAACTCCGTGGGCGGCGGGTCCACCACCGTGCAGCTTCTGATACAACCGGTGGCGCCGGGCGTTTTCGAATCGCTCTACGGTAATCAGAAAGTCGCGGTCGCCACTCGTCCGGACGGCAGCGTGGTCAGTCCGGCCAATCCGGCGCGCCGCGGCGAGGCGATCAAAATCTACGTCACCGGACTCGGACAGGTGAGCCCGGCTGCCGCCACCGGCAGCTTCGGCATTCCAGGTCAAAACGTCCTCGCATCCATCATCGTGGGTCTGAACGATGCGGGTGCGCAGCTCATCTCGGCGCAATACGCACCCGGCATGGTAGGAGTCTACGTTCTTGCCGTGCAGGTGCCGGCCGACGCCACAACGGGCCCGGCCCGGCCTTTCGGTTTGATCGTTTCCGACTCGACGGGTAAACAGTACACCGCGCCGGGAACGTCTATCCCGATCCAGTAGGCGTGTAGGGCGGACCCCTGGTCCGCGGCCGACGCCCTCGTCGGCCTGGCTGCGATGGGAGAAGAGCGGGTCCAGGGGGACCCGCGCGGACCTGGGGTCCGCCCCACAATTACACCAAAATCGAACCCACCGGCGGATGCAACGGATCGTAGGGTATTATTCCAGGTCCGGTAAGCCCGGGCGCGGCGTGCACCGGTTCTTGCAGCGCCGATGGCACCCACGTATATCCGTTCGCTTGCCGCATGGCGGTCACCTTCCCGGCGTCCCAGCCCCAGATCATGATCGGAACGTCGATGTTGTAGCCTTGACGCGCCAACTGCGTGCCGAGTGTGAGCCTTTGGTCGCGATCGTCGATTTCGCGCAACTGCTGGATGGCCTCCGGTTGCTTCGCCCAATAGGCGTCGTCCACTGGATCGTTCGCATACCAGTGTTTTACCGCGCCGGTCTTGGAGTTGCCCATGACGTCGGCGGGCGGGGCCGCCGCCGCGGCAGCCACGGACGCGGCTGTAGTAGGTGGAATCAGCGCCGCAAAGCCGGTGGCCACTTCTCGGTGGCTGGCAGCGGCGACGGGAACTTGCCCCACGGCAATATTTTGGCTCGGAGCCGCAGCGGCCTCTGTGCCGAGCGTCGACAGCACTTGTGCAAAGGCCCTCGGGTTCTCCCTGGTAACTGGCTGAGGCGAAATGAGCGACGCCTTGTTTGTGCTCGGAGCCGTCCGCAAAGTGATTTCCGAGTGCGCTACCCTCGCCGATTGATGGATCATTGATTGTTAACCCCCGCGGAGGTTAAAGCACGGTGGGGGCCGTTCGGGGGGAAGGACACGGGGGAACACGAGGAACACACCTGACGATTCCTCGTATTCTGTATTCCTTGTATTCCTCGAGATTACGGTTGAAAGGAATACAAAGGAACATCTGACGATTTCTCGTATTTCGTGTTCCCCGTGTTCCCCGTGTTCCTAGTGTTCCTTCCCCTCCGGCCTGACAAACACTATCGTTATCGGGAACACTTGGTTCGTGGGCTGAATCCGCAACTGCGCGATCGCAGTGCCGTTGACGCGCTTTGCGCATTCGCCGCAGGCGATCAGCGCGTCGTCTACACGGTAATCGAAGGACACCACGGTTTCCTCGTTCGCGTTCAATTGCGTCTTGGCGGGCGTGATCTTCAACCCGGGCTGGGGCAGGTTGTCGACGCTGAGCGATATCGTGCCCGGCATCTCGTTGCGGACGCGCACTTCTTCATGCGAAGTTTCCGTGGCGCGCAACGTTATCATGTTCTTGTCGATCTTTATTTTGGCGAGAATGCCGCGCGTAAACGCCGTTGCATCCGTGGGAATCTTCGGTATGACCGGTCTCGGGCCGCCCTCCGCTATCTCCTTTTCATCCGGAATCCGTACGTATCCAGTTGGTGAAAACGGGTTGGGCGCATAGGTCGGCTTCACGAACGTCCAAAACCATTGGCCATCGATCGCCTTCCAATTTGTGCTCAGCGGCATTTGAGTGGGGATGGTCTGCCCGTGCCAACGCCATTCACCCTTGCAGCTTTCGAGTACGCTCGCCTTGGTGAAGTTGTCCGAATAGCGGATCTTCAGCGTCTCGCAACTCTTGTATGCGTCTTTTGAAGATTCCAGAAACGCATCCTGGGAATCTTCGGCCACCAGCGGATACGCTTCGCGAAACTTGCCGGCCATGTACGCCTGATAAAACTTATCAACACGCGCCCGCAAGGCTTCATCGATGGGCGGAGGCGCCTTTTCAAAAAGGTCGGCGGGGTCTTGCGCCCACAGCAGCGAGCAAGCGGCTAGAAATAATCCAAACTTGATCATGTTCATGACTCTCATTGGCTGGGAGGCAGGGACTTGAACCCCGATACGCAGATCCAGAGTCTGCAGTCTTACCATTAGACGACCTCCCAACTGATTTTCATTTTAACATCGGCGCCGCGGCCGCGTTTCGTTTCGTGCTTTTGCTCAGCATCCAAGCGGCCAGGCGGTAGCTCATCAGCACCACCAAAATCCCGAAGTAGAGCAGCGGCAATCGTACATCGGACTTCACCAGCCAATAATAATGAATCACGCCGGCCAACGCGCTGAAATAAACCAGCCGGTGCAGCCGCTGCCAGCGCACGAAGCCGAGCCGCCGAACCCAGCCGTTCGTGGAAGTGACCGCGAGCGGAATCAGCATCGCGAACGCCAGCATTCCTACGGTAATGAATCGCCGCTTCACGACATCCGCCCACATGTCTTTCAGGTCGAAAAACTTGTCGAGCCATATCCAGGTCGTCAGGTGCAGGCATCCGTAGAAGAATGCGAACAGGCCCAGCATGCGCCGGAATCGGGCGAGCTTCGGTTGGTTCAGCAGCTTTCGAAACGGAGTGACGGAGAGAGTGATGAGCAGGAACCAGATGGTCCAATCGCCGGTCGTGTGAGTGATTTTCTCGATGGGATTGGCGCCGAGCTTCTGCTGGTTGTAACGCCATACGAGAAGAAACAGCGGAACCAGGCACAGTAGAAAAGCGAGGGCCTTCGTCCATTTGCCGGAGAGGACTTTGCCCATGCCTCTCAGAAGTTTTTGCGAAGATCCATTCCCGAATACAGACTCGCAACCTGATCGCCGTAGCCGTTGAATTTCAGCGTAGGGCGCTTGGAGATTTCGCCGATTCTGCGCTCGCGAGCCTGGCTCCAACGGGGATGGTCGACTTCCGGGTTCACGTTGGAATAGAAACCGTATTCGTTCGACGCGGCCAGGTTCCAGGTAGTGGGAGGTTGTTTTTCCACGAGCCGAATCTTCACCAGCGACTTGATGCCCTTGAAGCCATATTTCCATGGCACCACGAGCCGGATGGGCGCACCATCCTGGTTCGGAAGTTTTTCTCCATACAAGCCCACCGCCAGCAGCGCCAGCGGATGCATGGCCTCATCCAGCCGCAGCCCTTCCACGTAGGGGAATTGGATGCCGGCCCATGCGCCCTTGGGCATTTGCTTTCTGTCGTAGTAGCTCTCAAACGCCACATACTTCGCTTTCGAAGTCGGCTCCACTTGCTTGAGCAGGGCGCTGAGCGGAAAGCCGACCCAGGGAATGATCATGGACCAGGCTTCCACGCAACGCATCCGGTAAATGCGCTCCTCGAGCGGCGCGGTTTTGAAAAGGCCGTCCAGATCGATGGTCTTCGGTTTGGCCACTTCGCCTTCCACCTTCAGGGTCCAGGGCGAGACTTGGAAATTCCCGGAGTTCCTCGAGGGATCTTCTTTGTCGGTGCCGAACTCGTAGAAGTTGTTGTAGTGCGTGATGGCGTC